>CAMBOH010000012.1 GCA_945869305.1 uncultured bacterium | reverse complement strand
TCATACCCAGGGCGATGCCCTGGGCTATGTGCTCGTTGCCCCTTCGGGGCGTGCATTGAACGCAGGCGCTTATTCTCTGATTCAACTTGCGAAACATGAGTAAAACAACCGACATCACCATGATTATTGCAGTTGACTTTGACGGAACCATCGTTGAACATGCCTACCCGAAGATCGGCAAAGAACGCCCCTTTGCCACAGCTACCCTGCGCCAGCTGCAGAAAGACGGACACCTGCTGGTTTTGTGGAGTGTGCGCGAAGGAGAACTGCTCGAAGAGGCCGTGAAGTGGTGCAAGGAACGCGGCGTCACCTTCTATGCCGTGAACAAAAACACAGACGAAGAAGGGAGGGAGAATGCCGACAACCCGAACTACAGCCGCAAGCTGAAGGTGCACATGTTCATCGACGACCGCAATCTGGGCGGAATGCCCGACTGGGGAGTCATCTATCAGCTCATCACCAAGAAACTCTCCTTCGAAGCGTATTACAAGCAGCTGTTCGCCCAGCAGCAGCCTCCCAAGAAATCGCGCTGGAAACTCTTTTGAGACACTGCCGGGCTGCAAACGGCCCCACGTTCACCACCACGCCACTGCATACAAACTATCCACAAGAAGTTTTTTCACTGAAACATGAAGCTACCCAATGCGCACCAGATGCGCGCCATCGAAGCCTATACCATACAGGAGTCCAACATCACCTCGACCGAACTCATGGAGCGTGCCGCAACCGAAGCAGCCCGCTTTGTGCAATGCCGGTATCCCCAGCAGGACCGTCCTGTAGTCATCTTTGCAGGTCCGGGAAACAATGGAGGCGACGGCTTGGCGATGGCCCGCCTGCTGCACTTCAAGGGCTACCAGAACATTCATGCCTACCTCTTCAACACCCAGGCCTCGCTGAGCGAAGACTGCCGCAAAAACGCTGACCGGCTGCAAGCCGAATGCCCCGATGTGGCATTCACCGAAATCTCACAACAATTCGAGGCTCCGCAAATCACCCGTCACACCTTAGTGATTGACGCCCTGTTTGGCATCGGCATCAACAAGCCTCTGGGCGGCGGATTTGCCGCTCTGGTCAAGTTCATCAATGCCTCCGAGGCCGAAGTGGTCAGCATCGACATGCCCTCTGGACTCATGTGTGAAGACAACACCTACAACACACCCTCTGCCATTGTGCGGGCCACACATACACTGGCCATCGGACTGCCCAAACTGGCCCACATTCTGGCCGACAACCAATGTTACGTGGGCAAGCTGCACTTGCTCGACATCGCCCTGTATACGGACTGCCCCGATGAAGAGGAGCCACCCTTCAGCATCACCGAGGCACACGAAATCAGCGAAATGCTGAAACCGCGTCCGACCTACGGACACAAAGGCACGTTCGGCAATGCCCTGCTGATTGCAGGCAAATACGGCATGGCCGGTGCAGCCATTTTGGCCGCCAAAGCCTGCCTGCGCACGGGGGTGGGCAAAGTCACGGTCCACACGCCGCCATGCAACAACGACATCCTGCAGCTGGCTGTGCCCGAAGCCATCATCGACCACGATGGCGACGAAAGGATATTCACAACACCTATTCCACTCAACGGATTCCAGGCGCTGGCCATCGGACCTGGCATCGGCACAGACAAGCGCACGGCACTCGCCTTCATTGAGCAGATCAGCCACACGGCCACACCGTTGGTCATAGATGCCGATGCCATCAACATACTGGGAAGCCATAAAGGCTGGATTCAGCAAGTGCCGCAACACAGCGTGTTCACCCCGCATCCCGGCGAGATGAAACGGCTGGGCATCTGTCACACCGATTCGTTCAGCATCCTGCTTGAGGCTATCTCCATGGCCACCAAGCACGGCTTCTACATTGTGCTGAAAGGCCACTATACCGCCGTATGCACCCCCGAAGGCAAAGTGTTCTTCAACCCTACCGGGAACTCCGGCATGGGCACGGCGGGCAGCGGAGATGTGCTCACCGGCATCATCCTCTCGCTACTGGCCCAAAAGTACTCTGCCGAAAATGCCTGCCGACTGGGTGTCTACCTGCACGGACTGGCAGGCGACATTGCGGCCGAAAAGCTCGGCGAACATTCACTCACTTCCTCCGATATCATCCAGGCGCTGCCCGAAGCCTTTGCCCGCCTGCTGAGAGGGCAGCAAAGTCCTTCCGCGTAGAGCCTGGAAGGGTCCCACCAATCAGGTTTGCAGCCTCCCCTGGGCCTTACCTGCTGCAAGCCCACTTGCACCCCTCACCGAAAATCCTTGGCCACCGGCCTTAATGCCCCACGAACATGAAACAGATTCTTGCCCTTGCGCTTTCCTCCCTGCTTGCCCTGCCGGCAGCTCATGCGCAGACACAAGTCACTCCTTACCAACCGGGCCTTACGCCCGATGGCATCACCTATTTCCTGCCACGCACTTATGTCCACGTGACCGTCACCGCCGTCAAGCACCACTACACGCCCGGCGAATACTGCCAATACGCCAACCGCCACCTGCGCCTGCCCCATGTGACACTAACCGAAACCGACGAGTGGACCATCGAAGGTGTCGAACTGCAAACCTACGGCCTGGCGGACCCCACCCAAGCATATACCATCAAGCTGAACAGCAAGACGGCGGCCCCACTGGTCAGCCTCACTCCCGACGGACGGCTGCTGACAGTCAACGCCGAACAGGAATATACCGAACCGCAGCTGTCGGCCGCCAAGGTGGAACAGCTCGACCCCGCTCCCTTAGAGAGCGCCAACTACAAAACGCAGGACATCCTGCTGGCGGGCAGTACGGCAAAGATGGCCGAGCTCACCGCGGCCGAAATCTACGACATTCGCGAAAACCGAAACCTGCTCACCAAGGGACAAGCCGACTTCATGCCTAAGGACGGCGAACAGCTGCGCCTCATGCTGGCCAACCTCGACACACAGGAAAAGGCCTTGCTCGAACTCTTCACGGGTACCAAAACCTCCGAGCGCCACACGTTCGTGTTTGACATCTGCCCCGAACAGGCTGCCGGACAGACCACCCTGTTCGCCTTCTCCAAGTATCTGGGCATGGTGGATGTCGACGACCCGGCCGGCACTCCCTTCGTGCTGAACATCCAGAAACTCCCTTCGGTGAAGCCCGTGTATGTGGACAACAGCGGGAAGCAGAAGAAGGAAGTGCTCGACCTGCGCTATGTGGTGCCAGCCAATGTGGAGCTCAGTGTCACCTCCGGCGACGAGGTCTGGGCCAAGCAGGTCGTGCCGATGGCACAGTTCGGCCAGATAGAGCACCTGGGCGGCGAACTGTTTAACAAGAAGTTCACCACACACGTCCAGCTGTCGCCCGTAACCGGTGGTATCGTCAACATTGAGGCAGAACGTCCCGAGTAGCCCCTCCCTTTCAAACCATGGAACGCCGTAAAGAAGAATCGTTGGGCGACGTGCTGCTGCGCTACCTGAGACAGATGCAGCTCGAAGCCCCCCTCAACGAACACCGGCTGTTGCAGTCGTGGCCCGAAGTGGCGGGCGAGGCGGCCTCGCGCTACACCGAAAGCCTGCGCATCTACAACCAGAAGCTGTATGTACAGCTGCGCTCGCCGGCACTGCGCAGCCAGCTGCTCATGCAGCGATCACAACTCGTCAGACAACTCAACGAGCGGGTGGGAAGCCAAGTCATCACCGACATCTGCTTTAACTGAAATGGTCAACAAGCGTTCAAAGAGCGGGGGAAAGCCCGGCAAGCTCTTTGAACGCTTGCTTTTGCTCGCTGATTGAACCTGCGAAACCTGAACAGTTGCGTTTTATACCAATGCCTCTGCCCCCGTCTGACTGAATCCCCCTCCTGTACCCTCTCTTGCCAAAACAGGACTGCCATTCTGTCGCCTGCCAATGTGCAGGCCCAAGGACAACCCCAGCCCGCCAAGGGCCAAACATGTCCATGGATTCCACAGAAGGTCCGGACAGCCAACTGGTTCGTCCCCGAGGGTTCAAGATGGCAACATACCTGCCGAGTCGGTCGGAACATGGCAGGACAAAGTGTCGCTAACCGGCCAGGAAGCGCCCACAAAAGGCCCTTTTATCTACCCCAGACAAAAAACCACTGACCCGCGCAGCGGTTTGGCACGCTTTTGGCTTACAGGGCGACCGACAGCCGAAACGCTGTATACTCCAATCAAAACAACAAAACATCACAAATAAATCATTCATCATGAACATCAAACCGTTGGCAGACCGCGTGCTCATCAAGCCCGCCGCTGCAGAAGAAAGAACCGCTGGTGGCATCATCATCCCCGACACAGCCAAGGAAAAGCCCCTGCAGGGCGAAGTGCTGGCCGTAGGCAATGGCACCAAGGACGAAGAAATGACGCTCAAGGCCGGTGATCGCGTGCTCTATGGCAAGTATGCCGGAACCGAAGTCGAACTGGATGGCGAAAAGTACATGATCATGCGCCAGAGCGACGTGCTCGCCGTGCTGGCCTGACCCCGCCCGTTTCCACGCGGCACGTGACTCCTACGCACCCCGCAACAGGAAGGCGCGCCGCACAAACAACCACACATAAACAACCGATAAATCCAAACAAGAATCATGGCAAAAGAAATCATATACGACGTTGACGCCCGTGAGCGTCTGCGCGAAGGTGCTGACGCACTGGCTAATGCTGTCAAGGTAACCCTCGGCCCCAAGGGCCGCAATGTCGTTATCGACAAGAAGTTCGGCGCTCCCCGCATCACCAAGGACGGTGTGAGCGTGGCCAAGGAAATCGAACTCGAAGACGCTTTCCAGAACGCAGGTGCACAGCTCGTGAAGAGCGTGGCTTCAAAGACTGGCGACGATGCCGGCGACGGTACGACCACAGCTACCGTACTGGCCCAGGCCATCCTGACCGAAGGCATGAAGAACGTGGCCGCCGGTGCAAACCCGCTCGACGTGAAGCGCGGCATCGACAAGGCCGTTGCCAAGGTCGTTGAGAGCATCCGCGAACAGAGCGAACAGGTCGGCGAAAGCTACAACAAGATTGAGCAGGTGGCCACCATCTCGGCCAACAACGACCCCGAAATCGGCAAGCTCATCGCCGATGGCATGCGTGCTGTCAGCGTGAACGGCGTGATCACCATCGAAGATGCCAAAGGCCGTGACACCGTGCTCAAGACAGTCGAAGGCATGCAGTTCGACCGCGGCTATCTGTCGGCTTACTTCGTGACCGACACAGAGAAGATGCAGTGCGTCATGGAGAATCCCTACATCCTGATCTACGACAAGAAGATCTCCAACATCAAGGACTTCCTGCCCATCCTCGAACCCGCCGTACAGAGCGGCCGTCCCCTGCTGGTCATTGCCGAGGACGTAGACAGCGAGGCTCTCACCACCTTGGTTGTCAACCGCCTGCGCACGCAGCTCAAGATCTGCGCAGTGAAGGCTCCGGGCTTCGGCGACCGCCGCAAGGCCATGCTCGAGGACATTGCCGTGCTCACCGGCGGTGTCGTAATCAGCGAGGAGAAGGGTCTGAAACTCGAACAGGCCACCATCGACATGCTGGGCTCGGCCGACAAGGTGACTATCAGCAAGGAGAACACGACCATCGTCGACGGCCAAGGCTCGAAGGAATGCATCCAGGAGCGCATCAACCAGATCAAGAACGAAATCAGCAACTCCACCAGCTCCTACGACAAGGAGAAACTGCAGGAGCGTCTGGCCAAGCTCTCGGGCGGTGTCTGTGTGCTCGAAGTGGGTGCTGCCAGCGAGACCGAACAAAAGGAGAAGAAAGACCGCTGCGACGATGCTCTCTGTGCCACTCGCGCCGCTGTCGAAGAAGGTATCGTGACCGGTGGCGGTGTAGCCTACATCCGCGCACAGCAGGCACTGGAGAACTTCACCGGTGACAATGCCGACGAGACGACCGGTGTCGCCATCGTGCGCCGCGCCATCGAGGAGCCGCTGCGCCAGATCTGCCGCAACGCCGGTGTCGAAGGTGCAGTCATCGTGAACAAGGTGCGCGAAGGCGAAGGTAACTTCGGCTACAACGCCAAGACCGAAACCTTCGGCGACCTGCGCGCAGCCGGCGTGGTCGACCCCGCAAAGGTTACACGTGTAGCACTGGAGAATGCTGCCTCTGTGGCAGGCATGTTCCTCACCACTGAATGCGTCATCTGCGACAAGAAGGAAGACAAACCCGAAATGCCGATGGGCAACCCCGGCATGGGCGGCATGATGTAATCCCCCTGTCCGACACACGGCCCGAACGGCCTCGGCCGCATAGGAGCCTACGACATAATCTGACTAACCGGCACCCCGGCAAGCGACACTGTCTGCTTGCCGGGGTGCCTCTTTTTTATGTGCACAAGGGGCGCGCCCGACCCGAAACCGAGCCGACACGCACCCGAGAGCCCCCGAAACGGCGCGTCTACAATCGTCCTTCACAGAATAAATGGTACCTTTGCACGCAATTCGGTGTCAGGCATCGGACAACCGATTGGCCAAGCAGTCGTAAAGCGGAACATCTGATCACACACCATCCGAGTGGGCCATGCCACACACGTTATATCTGACACACCCGCGCCCCATACAGGCCGACACCGAACCTGAAGACTTAAACACCTATCCATGACCCTCCAATCCTTACCCCTGATGCTGACGCTCGCCGCGACGCTCCTTGCGACAGGCTGCCACAAGCCGGCAGAGCCACACGAAGAAGCAGAGCTCGACAGCACACTCCAGCAACTCAAGCACCTGGTCACGACCAATCCGCCCCTGGCCTACAGCAAACTCGACAGCATACAGCGACTACTGACCGACAGTTGCGGCTGGTGGCGCACCGAACTGTTCAAGGCTACCTCGCTCGAATGGGACGGACAACACGATCGGTCCGAACGAGCCTACCGGCAAGTGGAGGACTGGTGCCGGAGGCATCCCGGACAGTACAGGCTGCAAGGCGAACTGTGGCATCACCGGGGCACAAACCTGCAGACTCACGGCGAATATGACGAAGCCATCGCCTGCTACAAGAAGGCACAGCAGTGCTACGACCGTTTCCCCAAGACCGATGCCGCCATCCGCACTTCCCTGAACCTGGCCGACACCTACATGCTGAACGGCAAGCCGGTCGAAGCGGCCGACCAGTACCACCTGAGCCTCTTCCTGTGTGACTCGCTCCACAACGCCGCACTGAGGCTCGCTACCTACACCGGACTGGCACAGGTCTACATGGAACTGGGCAACTACACGCTCTCCCACTACTACTTCAACCTCATCGGCCGAAAGCTTGACAGCTATCCCCTCTCCGACCAGGCTTATTACTACAGCTTTCTGGGAAACTGCTACTACTACCAGGAACGCTACGAACCGGCCAAGCAGGCCTTCAGGCAGTCTGCCGCCCTGAACCGGCTGACAGCCCAGCCCAAGAACGAGCTGATCTCCTATTGCAACCTGGCCGAGGTCTATCTCATGCAGGACAGTCTGAAACAGGCGGCACGGATGCTGGCCCGATACGACTCCATCCTCCCCCACGTGAGACACCAGCTGTCCGAACAGCTTATATTTAACGCCATGAGCCTGAAGGCCGACCTCTACATTGCCCGTGGCGAACCCGACAAGGCCCTGCCCGTGCTGCGCATGAATGCCGACTCCATCCTTCACGACATGCCGCGCACCCTCATGTTCCACTACCGCCGGCTCGCCCTCTATGCCCGGCGACACGAACGCTGGAAGCTGGCCACCGAAATGCAGGAGAAGAGCAACCACTACGCCAAAACCCTGAGCAGCGAACAGAACCGCAGCATGGTGCAGGAGCTCAGCCAGCGCTTCACGCGCGACACAACCATGCTCCGCCAGCAGCTGGTCTTGGCCGACTACAAAGCCCGCACAGCCTACCAGCAGAATCTCATCATCCTCACCATCTCGCTGGGTATCATTGTCGTCCTCACCGTAGTCATCATACTGCTGGCATACCGCCGGCATGCCCAGCGGCGGCAGAAGCAGCAGATGGAACAGATGGCCAACCTGCGCATGAACATCGTGCGCAACCGCATGTCGCCCCACTACATGTTCAACGTCGTGGGCGCCCTGCTGCCCAAGATGCAGCGCCATCCCGAACTGAAGGAGGAGGTGGACCTGTTCATTGACCTCCTGCGCGGCACGCTGGTATCGTCCGACAGCATGGCCACCTCGCTGGGACATGAGCTGAAAATGGTCGAGCGCTACGTCGAACTCCATCACCGCAGCCACTACAACCGCCCCTTAGTGACCTGGGAGATAGACCCCCGGCTGCAACCCGACACCCTGCAGGTGCTCTCCATGTCGCTGCAGATTCCGGTGGAAAATGCCCTGAAGCACGCCTTCTGTCCGCCGTCGGCCGACGATGTGGTTCACATCGCTGCGCTGCACAAGGGTGAGTACATCGAAATCAGTGTCACCGACAATGGCATAGGCTATGAGCCCGGACGCATCAGGCGCACCGGCCGCGACACGGGGTCCGGCCTGCGCATACTGTCACGCACCGTGCATATACTGAACCAATACAACCGCTATCAGGCCAGCTTCCACATCACCAACCTGCCGGCCCCCCTTCACGGCACACGCATGATGCTGCGCCTGCCTGTCAGCTACAGCTTCACCCTGCCGTGCAAGGGTGACTGACCGTCAGCACTGGGAGAGCAGACTTCCCTTTCTGCCGTTGTCAAGCCACAAGCACAAGCCGAGAGAAAGGTCAGGCATCACCACCTGCAGGCCCTCTGTTCAGACAGACTGCAATCATTCAGGACAGCAAAGTGAAACTTCCTTCCCTGCAACACCCGCTGACTCATGATTTATTTGCAACTTTGCACCGCAATCAAACGACTTAATTAACAACATCACATGAACAAGTACACTTTGTCGCTGGGCATGGCAGCCGCCTCGCTGCTCTTTGCCAGCTGTGGAACCACACAAAACGGCAGCCTGCTGGGCACGCTGGCCCAAGGCATGCAGAACAACACGACTGCTACAGCCACCCAAACGCAAACGGGCTCCTCACTGCTCGCCAATCTCCTGAGCGGTATGCTCGAAAGCAGCACTACCCTCACACAGGCCGACATCCAGGGAACCTGGAAGTTCGCCAGTGCCGACTGCGTGTTCGAGAGCGAGAACCTGCTGGCCAAGGCTGGTGGCGCAGTAGCCGCTACCAAGATTGAAGAAAACCTGAACACGCAGTTCGCCAAATTCGGCATCAACGCGAACACCTGCGCCTACACCTTCAACAGCGACAACACCTACGCTGCCAAAATCGGCAGCTACACCGTGAACGGCAATTACACGCTCGACACGAAGACAAAGACCATCAAGATGACCTATCTAGGCGGCATGGCCTCCTACTCTGCCCGTGTGGCATGGGTGGGCAACAACCTCAGCCTGCTCATCGAGAGCGACAAGCTGCTCAACCTGCTGAAGGCCCTGTCGGCACTCAAGAGCAACTCCAACATCACCACCCTGTCCTCATTGCTCAACAACTACGACGGACTCTATGTGGGCATCCAGATGAGCAAGTAAGCGAGAAGCTACCCCCCGACCCTTCTTTCTGAAAGAGCCGCGCAGCACCCCCGTGCCGCACGGCTCTTGCTGTACTACTGGGAGCGCAGGCATTCCCACCTGTATGACACAACCGCACTGCTATACGCATGAAACACTCCCCCTACCACATTTCCTACCATTTTGCTTGGTTGGGCCAAAACAAATCCCTTAATTTGCAGTGAGCCGACTGCCCGGACGCGCAGTTGCAGCAATACCGAATCCCCTTTCGGCTTGGGATTCAACTGCATTCCACACCAAAATACCATCACATACCCCTCCATGACACCTCACGACAATGCCGAAGAACTCCTGCCTTTAGTCAACGAACTGGGCCAAGTGATAGGCAAGGCCACGCGCCGCGAATGCCACAGCGGCTCTAAGCCGCTGCACCCCGTAGTTCACCTGCACGTGTTCAACCGCGCAGGCGAATTGTTTTTGCAGCAACGTCCCGCCTGGAAGGACATACAGCCCAACAAGTGGGACACCGCTGTGGGCGGACATGTCGACTGGGGCGAAACGGTCGAACAGGCCCTCCTGCGCGAAGTGCGCGAAGAGATAGGACTGGACGACTTCGAGCCCGAATTCATGCTGAGCTATGTGTTCGAGAGTGCCCGCGAGCGAGAGCTGGTCAACGTGTTCCGCACCGTCACCGACCACACGCCGCGTCCCTCAGCCGAACTGGCCGGCGGCAGGTTCTTCTCCCGTCAGGAAATCCTGCAGCGCATGGCCACCGGCTTCTTCTCCCCCAACTTCGAAAAAGAATGGACGAGGCTGTTTGGTGAACAGCCCGCCCCCACACCACACTAACCTATCTTCCTGTATGATGCAAAACAAACACTGTGCGACATGGACCGGGTGGACGCTCGGCATGTTGCTGCTGGGCCTGTGTCAGGCATGCAGCCAACTGGAACTCGACACCGCCGACAACGGAGGGCAGAACGACGAAGGGAAATGCCAAGTGCGCGTCATGGCACGCGGAGCCGACAGCCAGACCGACCTGTACCCGCTGCTGGTATACGCCTTTTCGCCTTCGGGCAAGCTGATTGCCCAACAGCAGATGACCGGCGAAGGCCAGAACATAAACCTGCAACTCCCCAAAGCGACCGAAAGCACCCTGGTGGTGGTTTCGGCCGACACCGACATCTACAACCTGCCCGCTGCTCCCACCCTGCAATCGGCCATTACGCTGAAAGCACCGTCACTGCCCGCCGACGCCACCGACAAGGCCCGCCAGTCGGCCAAAGGCTACGCCGCTTCCCAGCCGCTGCAAATGGGCAGTGCTGTGGTGAAGCCTGCCACCTCGCAGGCCACAGTGAGCATACAGCTGAACTACAAGATGGCCTCTGCAAACATCAGCCTCGCGGGCCTGCCTGCATCGTGCACCGATGCCAGCGTCAGCATCGCCTCGCCCGCCCAAAGCGTGGACCTGAGCGGCGAACTGGCCGGAACGGGCACCTCGTGCATTCCGCTACATAACGACAACGGGGTGTGGACCTCGGGCGAGGTCTATCTGTTCCCCACACAGGGTGAGCAGACTACCTTTACCATTGCCATCAACAATGCAGGCAGCGAATCTTTCTCAGCTGTCAACTATATGGCTCCGCTGCGCGCCGGAACACCCTACACGCTGAACGGCAACTATGTCGACGATGCCTGGTCGCTGAGCGGATCGGTCACCCCCTCTGAATGGGACGACCCCATCAACCTGTCCTTCGACTTCTCGCCCGACTCAAGTGTCACTCTGGGCGAGGACAGCGGCTCTGGAAGCGACAATCCCTCTGGCGGTGACTCCGACGACCTCTATGAAGTGGACTACATGCCCGTGGCTCCCTGCGTGTGGAACGGCTTCCTGATGATAGACATAGGCACAGAGGACGGAAACAACACCTGCGACGCGCTGCTCATGTCCATTGCCGACTTTGGCAGTGTGGCTTCGGCCCTGCATACTTCCAGGGGGAACGAAGCTGCCGACATCGCCCTCGACTACACCGAGAACGGACTGACGGGCTGGATCATTCCCACCAAGGAGGATGCGCTAAGCCTGCGCACGAAGTATCTGGAATACAACGAGGATATGCAGAGTATGCTGACCGAAGGTCAGGCTGACCCCCTCTGGCTGACCGACGAGAAGAACAACAACGTGCGCTATCTCTGTGAGGATGCTACCAAGACCTACAGCTTCAAGGACGGCAGCAGCTATAACGGAGTGAAAGATGCGGGCGCTACCGTCACCACCTACCACCTGCGGCTGGTGAAGCACATTCGCCTGCACCTGCGCTAACCACGCTCCAAAAGCGCAATGCGGCACAATAAATAATCCCTACACGCGTTATCATACCGTACTGCGACAAGAAACAGACATGAAATTCAGCATCATCACCGCGACATACAACAGCTCCCGAACCCTGCCCGACACGCTTGAGAGTGTGCTGGCCCAAACCTACCACGATCTGGAATACATCATCGTAGACGGACTGTCGACCGATGGAACCATGGACATCGTACGTGCCTACGAACCTCGCTTTGAGGGAAGGCTCGTCTACATCAGCGAGCGCGACAAAGGCCTGTATGATGCCATGAACAAGGGACTGCGCATGGCTACGGGCGACGTGGTCGGCATTCTGAACAGCGATGACTTCTACTCCACGCCCACGGCCATCGAACAGCTGGCCCGGGCCTTGCAGGAGAGCGGGGCCGACGCAGTCTATGCCGACATCCACTATGCCCGCAGCGAAGCCCTGCACCAATGCGTGCGCTACTACAGCTCGGCTGTGTTCCGACCCGGCCTGATGCGGCTGGGGCTCATTCCGGCCCACCCCACCTTTTACTGTCGCAGGGCGTGCTACGAACAGTACGGCTACTTCGACACGGACTACAGGATTGCGGCCGACTTTGAGCTGCTCCTGCGCTTCATCTACATTCACCGCATCTCGACCTGCTACGTGCCTGCCGACTTGGTGACCATGCGCACAGGAGGCGCATCCACTGAATCATGGAGGAGCCGCATGGCCGGCATGCGCGACCACAACCGTGCGCTGCACAGCCACGGCTACTTCTCCTGTTATGCGCTGTTGGCCCTGCTCTACCCCTACAAGTGCTGGGAGATTGTCACTACCCGCTTCAGGCATCCCACGCCTCTGCCTGACTATGTGGGTGGCGGCCGGTCCTGAGCCTCTTCGGGGGGACATCTGCCCTACCCTGTTGCTTTCTGTATCTGCCTATAGCTCCCGTAGCTCCCCATAGCCTTCCGCAGCCACATTCGAAGAAAGGTGGAAGAGCCTCCAAGCGGCTCCTCCACCTTTCTCTTTTTTTGCAATCTCTGCGTCTACAGCACAACTTTAGGCTTCGGCGGCAGGTTCGACGGCAGCAGGCGCGTCGCCCTGCTCACTTGCAGCCTCGGCTGCAGAGGTTTCTGTATCAACCGAAGGTGTCCCGTCGGCGTCTTCTTCGCTCCCGGCCTCCTCGGGCGAGAGAATCTGGCGCTGCAGGTTCAGCAACTGGCGGCTGCGCGGTGCCAGGTCAAGTCCCTGCTTCACCACCTCCAACGCCTCGTCGGGACGGCCCATCTTGTTGAGCGCAATGCCCTTCTGCCACAGGTAGAACACCTTGCGCGACACCACTTCGGCCACCTGCGGCTGCTCCAGGATATCGTTGACGACATCGATGAAACGGGCAAAGTCGAGCAACGGCAAATGGTAGTTGAGGGCCAGGAACTGCTTGGTGGTGAGGTTGTCAGGCAACAGCTGGCGGTGGGCTTCAAGGAAGCTCATGGCCTTCTGGCGTGCCTCTTCGCGCTCGGCATCGGTCTCGGCCTGCTTGAACTTCGACACATAGAGCGTCACGAGGTCCTTCACGCAGCTTTCAGCCTTCTCGTTGGCCTGGATGGCCTGGTTGTAGAGCTGCTCGGCCTGCTCGTAGTTCTTGGCCAGATAGGCCTTCTTGGCCTGTGAGTAGACCACGTGCGGGTTGTAGGAGTCGGGGTCGGCCTCAGCCTCTTCGCGCACCTTGGGTTCAGGCATGCTCTCGCGCACGGACTTGAGCAGGTCCTGTGCGCCCAGATTGTCGGGGTCAACCTCCAGCACATGTTCTGTCATATCCTGTGCCAGCTGGTAGCGGTGCTTGTCGAGCTGGTCCTCGGCCATCAACAGCAGGTCCTTCACCGTATGGGGCAGGTGGACACAGCGCGCCACGAGTCCCTGGGCGTTCCTGGCCGTAGAGTAGACGACCTTGATGCCCTTGCGCAGGTTCTCGTAGAGCGAGGGGTCTGCCACCTGCTGCACATAAAAATAGAGGTCGTTATCGGATTCAAAATCGCGTATGAAGCCGTAGCGCTTTTCGTGATGATAAAAGGTTATGCGCCCCTTGGCTCCCACATAGGGTTGCTGAGAAGCGGCTTCGTCACCCCGGTCATCCAATCCGCCGCGTGCGGCTTCGGGTTCTGACGACTCGCCGTATTTGCGGAAATACTTTCTGCGTCCGAGGCTGGGGTCTATGCGCTGCAGTTTTTCCAGATCGATGTGGCCGACAACCTTGGGCTCGACCACATTCGTCGCGATTCCGTCTGTCAGCACAGGGGCATCGTCCGTCTGGGGGGATTCGTCCATTGCATGGGGCAGGCTGTCCTTGCCGACACTTTCCAGCAGGTCTGCCACCTCGCCGTCCGCGGCAAGGGCCGGGGGCAGCACGACTGACTCGGGTGTTTCGGCCCGAAACGAATGCACGTCGCCTGACGCAATGCCGCAAATCTGACCGTTGGGCTGTCGCAGCACAATCATGCGGTCGTTCACAAACTCCATCTGACCTTTCACAACGCCTTCTGTGCAGGTCACTTCAATCACATCGCCGATTTTGTAGTTTAATTTGATAAAAGTAAGCATAAAACTTTAGCTCTACGGATGCCGGCGGCCGGGCGGGCTGTCCTGACAGCGGGGACGGCACGGCCTGCATCCCTATTATAGAATGTTTATAACGACTGACTATGGACACACAGCCTCTGAAGACCACTCCGGACAGAAACAGGCAGGATGCCTGCTCTACCAGTGCGCCACATAGTTGGGGCAAAGCTACATAAAATCACCAACATGCCGACACAACATGCCGAAAAGCTAAAGCGCATTTGGATTTTTTGGGAATAATGTCGGGTTACCTGGGGGAACCTGTGTCGACTACGAATCATAAATCCGGGATAATGCCCCTTGAAGAGATTACGGCCGCCGGCTTGAAGCAGGCAGGATGCCTGCGCTCCCTGTCGGAGAAATTTGAGCCTCCCGCCTCATACGCTGCAACTTTTTTCGGAAAATTCGTTACAAAACACATACCTTTGCGTTCATTGGATATATAAACCTCACCGACACATGGCAAACACAGCCACGAAACACCCACTGCTGGTTGCCTTCGAACGGATGCGCTACAGGCTGCAGAAGCTGTCGGCCAGCATTACGGGAAACGACGAGGATGCCGAGGATGCCTTGCAGGATGCCTTCGAACGCCTGTGGACGAAAGTGCCGCAACCGGCCGACACCGAACAGGCTGCGGCCCTGATGGCCACCACCGTGCGCAACCTGAGCATCGACCGCGTGCGCCGCAGGCTGACCAGGCCCACTGAGGAACTGGACGATGCGCGGCTCAGCGTGCCCGACGACACCGACGAGGCGGCCCGAGAGGCCGAAAGGAAATTCCAGACCGTGCAGCGCATCATGGAGCAACGCCTGTCGGCACAACAACGGACTGTCCTGCAAATGCGCGACTACGAGGGCAGAAGCTATGCCGACATTGCCTCGACACTGCAGGTGCAGGAGGCCACCGTTCGAATGCAACTGTCAAGAGCACGGAAGACCGTGCGCGAAACCTACTTACAAATGCGGTATGAAACCACTGAATGACACCCCACTGACCCAAGCCGAGGCATTGCGCCTGATGGAGCGCTACTTTGAAGCCCAGACTTCGGAACAGGAAGAGGAGGCTCTGAAGCGCTTTGCCGCCTCTCCGCTGGCCGACGGTCCGGTCTTCGAGCCACTGCGTGCCACACTGGCCATGGCTGCCTACGCCGGGAGAGCAGGTCTACAGCCTGCCACGAAGCAGCCGCGCAGCCGATACCGCCGCCCCACCCTGTCGCTCGCACCGCTGCGCCATGTCGCACTCTGGGCTGGCGTCACACTGCTCGGAGCGACCGTCTACCACCTGGCCACCCCGCCCGACGAAGCGTGCATCGCCTATATCCACGGCACACGCACCACCAGCAGCGAGGCCGTCATGCAGGCCATGCTGAACACGGTCGAGGTGGTGGGCGAACCCGAGGGGGCCGACGACATGGAGCAGCTGATGAATGACATGCTCACCACGCCTGGAGCGGCCGACCTCACAACTGATTGTTCCACTCCCTAAAGCCACCGTCTCTCACAGCCATGAACACCAAACGTATATTCACCGTCATCCTGCTGCTGCTGTCAGTGCAGGCCGCTCTCTTCGCCCAGAAGGGGCTGCAGGTGGACCAGCTCTTTGGCGGTCCCTACCTGCAGCGCAAGGATGCCACCGAGGTACTGATCAAGGGCAGCCGCCTTCACGCCTACAAGCTGACTCTCTTCAGGAGCATCACCCTCACCCCCGCCAAAGGCGAAGCCGAACAATTCGAAAAGTGCGTGCTGGCCGATGCCAAGCTGGCCATAGACAAGGAGCTGACCCACCGCCAAGGCCACCTCTACTACGGCTTTTGCCAGTTCAAGCCCCGGGGTGAAACGCGCCGCTACCTCTTCTTCCGCGACAACGGACTGCGTGCCAACGTACACAAGAACCGGCAGATAAGCCTCATCTATATGGAGGGAACGGCCTCACCGCAGGAACTGAAGCAAATGTTTACCGGCAAATGACCCGGCGAGCACACCGCCCCCTCCCCGAACATGCATCTACACTAACTTCACTCTTTTATCCTATGAAACGATTATCTCTAATCCTGTTGTGGAGCTGTCTCGTCACGACTCTGGCGGCTCACCCCCTATGTCCCGCCGATACCATTGTCAAGGTAGTGAGACCTGACAGCGTAGTGATTACCGAAACCGACTCCACGACGCAAATGACTGTCTTCGGCTCTGAAGGCAACGACGAATACTACTTCAGGTACTCCAAGATGTATTCCTCCGATGCCCTCTCGAAGATTGACGAACACGCCAAGTCCTGGAACTTCACGCTGCCCCTGCTGAATGTCGAGAAGAGACGGGTGAAGTGGGCACTGCTCTGCACCGACCTGCACTTCGGCTGGGGCATTCCCCTCGACAAGACAGGCAACACACCCCTCCACTATGCCTTCAATCTGGGCTGCGAACTCCTGCAGGTACGCGCCACACTGCCTGGCCGGCGCGATGCCTTCTCCATCGGCCTGGGCATTGACGACTACATCCTGAGCCAGCACACTGGACAGATGTGGATCAAGCGTGACGGACAGCTCTCCACAACTCCCTACCCCGAAGGCTCCGGCAGTCACCGCTCACACATTTTCTACAGTACGCTCTCGCTGCCCATCCGTTACCACCACAGGTTTGGCAACATGTGGATCAACCTCGCTGCCATGCCCACACTGAACCTCAGCCCCAGGGTGAGCTATAGCTACAAGCTCGACAACAAGGAGTACAGTTACAAGTCCAAGGGGCTGGCCTACAACGACTTTGGCATAAGCTTCCGCCTCGGCGTGCGCTACAAGAGCTATAGCGGCATCTACCTGCAATACACACCGACCAAGCTCTTCAGCGAACCTGCACCCGCCCACTACCAGATGCTCACCATCGGCGTGCTGCTCTAAACGATTCATTCCTCCCCCTCTCCCCAACCCAACGATTATCCATCATGATACGAAACCTCATCACCTTTCTGTTCCTGCTCACAGCCATGCAGGCACAGGCCCACTCCGTGAAAAACGCTGTGAACGACACCATCATCGACCTTCACAATGCCCAGCGCGTGCTGATGCAGGAAAAGGACGGAAACATCCTGCTGCGCATCGAAGGCAGGGACAAGGACACACTCTTCACCATGCACTACACGGGAGTGGACCGTGCGCTGGCCGATTCCCTCCTCACACCGTGCAAACGCCGCAAGCACACGTATAAATGGGACTTCGGCAACTTCCACTTCGGTCTGGTCAACGCCTTCGGCGCGCCGCAGGGCATGGACATCGACATGGGCTCTTCATGGGAAATCGGCTTCTCGCCCATCTGCCACCGCTGGTATAGCCGCCGGCAGAATTCCTACCTGTCGGTGGGCTTGGAGCTGAACTGGAAGAACTTCCGCATGACCGGCCGCAACCGCTTTGTGAAGGACGAGTCAGACCAGCTCGTCATCGCTCCCTATCCCGAAGAGGCCAAACACATCGACTTTTCGCGCATCAAGGTGTTCAGCCTCGGCATTCCCGTCATAGCAAGCGCCGACATCACCCAGGACATTGCCGTCGACCTCGGCGTAATCTTCAACCTCAACACCTACGCCTCGGTCAAGACGCGCTACCGCGCAGCCAACGAGACCCTGCTGCCCGGCACGACAGTCATGCAGAAGGTGCTCACTACCGAAAAGCGGCTCCACGAGCAGCGCGTAACGCCCGACTTCATGCTCCGCCTGCGCTGGAGGGGCATAGGCTTCTACGCCAAGTACTCGCCCTGCAAGGTTCTGAACACCGAATGGGGCCCCAGCTTCACCCCCTTCTCAACAGGCATCAACTTCGGGCTCTGAACCCACATGCCGAATTGAACAAACCACATGCTGAGTTGTAACGACAAGCCCAGCCTCAGGAAATCCTGAGGCTGGGCTTCTTTGTTGGCTCACTGGGAGCGCAGGCATCCGGCCTGCATTGTACATGATGTATTACGCATGAACCAAGCGGCCCTGTCAGTCGCGGCTTATGAGCACCACAGCCTGGGCGGCTATGCCCTCGCCACGGCCGGTGAAGCCGAGCTTTTCGGTGGTTGTGGCCTTGATGCTGACCCCATCGAGGTCAACCTTCAGGATGGGGGCCAGCATGGCCCGCATGGATTCAATGTGAGGCGACAGCTTGGGCTGCTGGGCCATGACGGTGACATCGGCATTGACCAGATGCCAGCCACGCTCGTCAAGCAGGCGCATGGTGGCTTCCAGCAGGCGCGTGCTGCGTATGCCGGCATATTCGGCTGCGGTGTCGGGGAAGTGCCAGCCTATATCGCGCAGGGAGGCTGCGCCCAACAGGGCGTCACACAGGGCGTGGATGAGCACGTCGGCGTCGCTATGGCCCAAGAGACCGTGGGTGTGGGGTATCTGTATGCCGCCTAACCACAGGGGAAGGCCGGGCTGAAGCTGATGGACATCGAAGCCCATTCCTACTCGTATGTTCATAGGGTTTGAGATGCTGGTGAGAAAAACAGATTGGCGTCGCGACTGACTGAGGGCGGCAGACTAACGGCGGCCGAAGATTTCGCGGATGCCGTCCATGTCAAACGACAGGCTGACACGCAAGGTCTGGTCGAGGGGATTGCTCGGCTCTGTGGCAATGACATAGCCGGCATCGACACTGAGCACGTTGAGACGGAAACCGGCACCGACCGTGGCATACTTGCGGTTGCCCTGCATCTTGCTCTCGTGGTGATAGCCTGCACGCAGCGTGAACTTGTCGTTGTAGGTATACTCGGCACCGATGCTCCACTGGATTTCCTCCAGCTCGCCCTTGAAGCCGCGCTCCGAGTCGCCGAAGCTCTTGAATATGCCACTGATGGACGACTGGTTGTAGTATTCGTCGTCAAGCCTCTGCTGGTAGTCTTCGTCGAGTTCGTCGGCCCGCTGCAGGGGCATGGAGGGCACGAGCAGCTTGTTGGCATCGGCACTGAAGCTGATGCGGTTGTACTCGTCGAGCGGCACAAGGTAGCTCAAGCCGAGTCTCAGATTGGTGGGAATGAAATAGGAGCGGTCGTCGCCATAGGAAATCTTGCTGCCGATGTTGTTGACGTTCAAGCCCCACGACAACTGACACTCGCGTGCCCCCATCATGAGATAGCCCGTGTGGTAGAGGGCTATGTCGGCTGCTACGGCCGAACCCGCCGTGGTGTTATCGTCGTAGTGTCCGGTTATGTCGGAATAGAGGTAACGCAGGCCGACCGAGGCCGAGAAGGTCTCGCTGAGCATACGCGAATAGGCCACGTCGAGACCGAACTCATAGGGCTTGACGGTCATGGCATCTTCAGCGGTCACCTCACCCAAGGTGAAGTAGCGCAAGGAGGCACTGAGGGCCTGATAGTCGCCCAGACGCACATAGCCCACGGCATCGAGCAGGGCGATACCCGTGGTGAGCTTGCGCAACCAGGGGGTGTAGTTCACGGCGAAGCCTGCCCGCGAAATGGTGAAGGGGTATTTGGCCGGATTCCAATACTGGGAATGGACATCGGGGTCGGTGGCCGCACCTACATCGCCCATACCGCCGGCTCGGGCATCGGGGGCTATGGTTTGCGACACGACAGCCGTGCGCACAGGATTGAACTGGTCGCGCACTTCGTCTTCGGCACGCACTCCCTGCACGGCGACAAGGCACAGGGCGCATAGCAGTGTGAATTTGAAATTTTGCATAGGTTGGTGTTGAATGTTTCTGCACGGATGCCCGCAGGCACCAGCGTGCGGTATGGATGGCTGTTTGATAGGCTGTTTGTGTACGGATGAATCTCAATGGAGCGCGGAGCCTTACCTGAGCAGGAGCCGGCGCGTGCCGGTCTCCTTGCCGTTGACTACGCTGCGGTAGAAGTAGACACCGCTATCCAGGCGGTTGCCGGCATAGTCACACAGGTTCCAGCTCTCGGCTGCATAGGCATTGCCCGCAGCGACCTGCTGTTCGGCATGCCACACGCGCCGGCCCAACACGTCGTAGACTTCTGTGCGCACCTGCGACGCCTGCTGGTCGAAGGTGGAGAACACGGTGACGAAGCGGGTGGAGGTGGTCGGGTTGGCTGGTGTGGCGCGCACATCGAACGTGGGGGCGGACTGGTCGGTCATGCGGAACTGCAAGGTGGCAGTGGTGGCATTGTCAAACACGTCCCATGCACGGAAACTGATGGTGTGGAGTCCCGGAGAGAGTTCGGGCAGCGGATAAGACACCAAGCCCTGCTGGTAGGAACCCAGCTCGAAGCTGAACCAGTTGTTCATGCGCTGCACCGTCGAGGGGTCGTTGTCGAACCACATTTCCATGTCGTGGCCCAGATTGCCCGTTATCATGGATATGCCCGAGGTGTCGGACACAGCGGCATAGAAGAAGGAGGCGTCGCGGCCTACTGTCGCTCCGTCGACAAAGTCTGGACGGTTGATGTAGAGGTATATTTCGGGGCCCTCGACATCGGGGGTCTGGCTGGGGGCCGTACCGCTGAAGTTGCACTGGGCAAAGCGGCCGTTCAGGTAGCGGCCTGCCTCGCGGTCGGCTGCATAGAGCGACACGACGCTGGCCTCATCGCTGAACGTAAGTCCGCGAGGCACGACAAATTCGACTGTGAACCGCCCGTCGACGACTGCCACCTCGCCCTCGTAGATGGTATTGGTGTAGTCGGTGTAGACCAACGGCGACACCTTGCTGTTGCCCGCTCCCTTGCAGGTGAGGGTCTGAAGCGGTGCCAGCACGGTGGCGGAAAGGCCTCCGTTGAACTGGGTGTCGACTGTCTCGCCGTCCTCCTGGACTACCGATCCGCTGAGCCGCACCTTGCTGCCAATGGGCAGGGTGAAGCGGGCATCAGCACCCGACACGGCTTGTCCGTTCACACTGTCGACACGCAGGCCGGCATCGGGGTAGGCCAAGGTCAATGCCGGGTCGCCCAGCAGCGCGTACTTCATCTTGTTGACCGTCTGGTCAGTGCCGATGGACACCGTGGTGTTCTTCAGCAGCTCACACTTGGTGAGACGCAGGGCATCGCCCAAGGTGTAGCGGCGGCCATCGGCATCCTTGCTGAAGGCAAAGTGGACGAAGCCCATGTTGAGCGCACGGTTATAGTTGGCATAGACCGAACGGGAGGCACAGAGCACCGCCACGGCAGGGCCGCCGGGACAGTACAGGGCATTGCGGCCCATGTCCTGGCACACCTGGTCGTAGGGCGTGATTTCGCACGAAGCGAAAATCCAGACGGGGCGGGCCTCACTCTCGTTGGCCAGCATCTCCTCCTTGTTCAGCAGAAACTTGTGGGAAATGCGGTCTGGGCTTCCGTGGCCGTTGTAGTTGAACACCAGCGCGCCATGCTGCATGGCCTGCTTGAGCTTTTCGGTGGCTTCGGGATAGGTGGCTCCCTTGGCCTCCTGGGTGACGGTGTAGATGTCGGGGAAGATACGGCGCAAGAGGAAGTTCTCGCCAGCATCCTTCCCGACCTGGTCGGCCACCTTCTGGGCATCGTTCATGTGGAGGTTTTCGTCGCCGGTATCGCCCACTGCCCACATCTGGTTCTGCCAGGCCCCGGCCTGCTTCCCGTTCATGTAGTCAATGGCCTGGTCAACCAACCAGGCGGCCTCTTCATCGGTCTGGCAGAGGAAACGGCCTATGCCCAGGTCAAGCTTTTCGGCATTCATGCGCACCCCCTCGCCATCATCGAGGAAGCCGAAATAGTCGTCGGTCACATAGCTGTGGAGCGTGCCGACCGAATAGTTGGTGTTCATATAGGTCTCCTGGTCGTTGCGCTCGTAGGCCAAGAGGTATTCGTCGGGCGAAACGCCCCGCCAGTCGGAGGTAACCATGCGGTTGTCGTAGGTACAGTTGCCAAAGAGCAGGAGGTAGCGCGGCTGGTCGTCGGCAGTGGCAGCCCGGTCGTAGAGCATCTTCATGTAACGGCGATAGGCGGCGGCATCGGGTGTGCCCGACGAAAACTCGTTGAAGAGCTGGTCGGCCCGCACGACCTTCACCCGCATTCCGCTCCGTGTGCGGTGGGCCTCAGCCAAACGTTCGGCCTGACTGGCAAAACGGCCCGAGGCGGGTATCACAATCACGTAGTCAAGGTTGGCATCGGCGTGCAGGTCCTGATTGGCCACCGTGCCGACCACCTGCGGTGTGGGATAAGTGCCGGCCACATCGACACACACGAAGCGGCACGTGCCGTCGGGCGATTGGGCCGTATAGGTGTCGCCGCTGAGCCTGCCGGGCAACTCGGCCACAGCCTGCCGGGCATCGCCCAACTGCCAGACGCGCGTGTTGGCCGTGGCAGCCCCGACCTGCAGGACGACACTGCCCTGTGTGGCCGGGCTGAACGCATGGGTGGTGCAATCGGTGCGCAGGTGCTGACGATAGGGAGCGTACAGATAGTTGAGGCGTCCGGTGCTGGTGGTAGTGATGTTGAAGCGGTCGTCGCCTGTGAGCGGCGCGGTGAAGCTGCCGCGATAGCCATGGGCCGACTCGCCTTCGCCATACAGCGATATGTTGAACTTGGCCACCTGTGTACCGCTGTTCTCATGGTCGATGGTGGCCACGGTGGTGGCCGAAGCGTTTTGTGCGCTCAGGTCGAACCACACCTGGCAGTCGCCACCCACATATCCGGGCAGCGAGAGCTTGAAGCGGTGTCCGCCCTGCAGCTCGTTGTTGTCATAGAAGTCGCGTCCGCCGCCATACCACACGTACTGGTCGTTGTCGATCAGGGCCCAGGCACCTACCTCATCGACCGTCGTGCCTGTCTCGGCCGGGATGTCGAGCACCTGCCACGCAGCGGGTTGTTGCCCCTCGGTGGCTTCGGTGAGGAAATAGCAGCTGCCGTTGGCAAAGGTGTTGCGGCTGAAAGCGCCCGTGTCGCTGTGCCGCACCAATCCCTCGGCAAAGAAGAGGCTCGAACCGTTGCGGCGGTAGAGGGGCACTTCGTTCAGGTCGTCAATCAGCGCATCAGCCCCTTCGAAGCTGAAGTTGTCGGGCAGCAAACGGCCGCCATAGCCGTAGAGGCGCACTTTGGCGGGGTCGGCAAAACCCATTTTCTGCAAGTCGGCATCGTTCAGCTGGTAGATGCCTTCGGCCGTCACCTGAATCTTCACCCACTTGCCCTGGGCCAGTACGGAGTGACTGGCATAGCGCGAAGCGGCCTCTGCCACCTGCATGGCCCGAACCATGGTGCGCTGGGCGGGCGAAAGGGAAGGACCGACGTGGCGCGTCCTCAGCTCGTAACGCGAGACCTCATACCACCTTCCGTTACGCTGGACGATGGGCACGAAGCTCACATCGGCCAGGGTCTCGCCGCGGCTCACTCCCTTATAGATGGAGAGCTGCACGTCGTGGCCGGGCACAAAGCCTTGCGCCTGAAGCTGCTTCTGCCTGACACGGTCGAGGGGCGTGAGTTCGGGATATTCCAAATAGATTTGGACGGAATCGGTTGGAAGCAGCCTGCCCAAATTCAGCTGCATCTGTGTGACTGGCAACTGCTGCGCCTGCAGCGGACCGGCTGCGGCCAGGATGCCCAGAGAGACAAACAGACTCTTGAATATCGTGGATAGGTTCATGTGGACTATGGTTTTCGGCGTGAGTGAATGCTATTTGATGTTGAACTGCAACAGGGTGATGCCCTGCGAGCAAATGCACACTGAGGTGTCGGGCACCGCCGGTTGGGCAGCAGCGGACAGCGGCATGAGCAGCAAGTCGCCCTGACGCAAGGTGTGTAACTGGCTGATGTAGGCCAGCAACTCGTCGGCCTGGGCAAACAGGCCGGTAGGCAGATTGACCTCTACAGGCTCTCCCTGTCCCACCTGCCACTGCACTTGGCCGAGCACGGAAAGGTCGGCTTGTACGGCGGCGGGCAAGGCCACGGCATCGTCGAAGGCCATGGCACTGCTCCAAGGCAAGCGGAGCTGCCGGCAACGCTGCCACTCGTCGCGGGCTATGAAGTGGACGGCCACACAGGCTTGCGACGCTTTATAATAGCGGTGGGCAAAGCGCGCGGCAATGCTGCGGCCCAGGCGGTCGATGCGCAAGGCCACGCAAAGGGTGGCTTCGCACTGCTGCGTGTGGTCGGGCACAAAGAAGGGCCGTTTGGGGGGCAGCAAGGTGGTGTCGGGCAATGTCAACACCGTGAAAGGGTGATTGGGGGATGTGCCGTCGGTGGCCTCATCGGGCACCCATCTGAATATCTTCATGCTGTTCTTATTATATATAGGGGTGCAAGCCTCTACCTGTTCAGGATGAACTTCAGGCTGACGCCGAAGTCCTGTGTGGTGACAGGATAGGAGGAGGAAGTGAGCAAGGGCTTGTTCATGAGGCGTTCGTAGTAGCCTGTCACGGTGAGGAACTTGCTCAGTGCATAGTCGGCCTGCAAACTGATCTGCACGGACTTGTTGCCGCTGGTGGCCTGTGTCAGTTCGGTCAGTATGTCTCGGTTCAAGGCAGCCTGGTTGCGCAGGGTGAAGTCGAGGCGCAGGTTGAGGTCGTTGGCAAAGCCCTTGGCGTTGGTCTCGGTCTTCTTTTCGCTGCCTGTTCCGCGCTTGGTGGAACGTACGGTGCGCTTGGGTGCGAAGAGGTTGACATTGGTGAGCTTGTAGGCCAAGCCTATCACAAAGTCGTTCGAGCGTGTCTCGTTGACCTGCATGGAGGTCATGCTGAGTGTCAGCACGCGCGTCTTGCGCCACTCTACCTTCGCACTGAAGTTGTTGAGGAAGGTCATGTCCACTCCGAACAGCGGCGAGAAGCTCTCGTTGATGCTGACGGTCGACACGTCGTAGCAGCCGCTGGGAACGGGCACGCCGGTAGTCACATCGGTAATGAAGCCCAAGCCGTTCATGTATGCCATGTAGCTGGTATAGGTGTTGTAGGAACCTACCGCATAGACGCTCTTGTAGGCATGGTTCAGGTTGAAGCTCTTGAAGATGGACTTCATACGCGGCAGCTTGGCCAGGCCGCCATAGGTGATGCTCCAGTTGGGCAACATGCTGCTGACTGAGGGGAATATGCCACTCGCCCCGCTGGCCGTATAGGCCTTGAGGAAGGCGGGTATCATGACATCGGGCGAATAGGGACTGACCGTACCGTTGGCGGGGTCGAACGGCTGGCCGGCCAGGAGGGTCCCATCGGGATAGACGGCTCCGGCGTAGCGCTGTTCGAGCTGCTGGCGGTGGGCTTCGAGCGAACGGACAAACTTGCTGAAGGTCTTGGAGTGGTAGCCCTTGTCGGGCGAGCCGGTGCCTTCAAATGCCGAACCGATAGAGATGGTGGTCATGCTGAACGAACCGCTCTCGGTGGTGGGCATTCCGCTGAACATGTACTGTATGCTGCGGTTGAAGTTGCGGTTGCGCGAGGCCGTGAGGTCAATCTTGATGTCGCGGTAAGGTTCCAGCGTAGCGCGCAGCTGCAGGTTTTCGGTGTTGCTCACCGTTGCCGGCGTGATGATACTGTCGGTCATGAGCAGCCAGCCTCGGTCGGCAGCTCGCTGAATGTAGCTTTCGCCCGCCAGGCCAAAGGCAAAGTCAAGGCCCGGTGCCATACCGGCCGCGCCACCTGTCTGGCCGAAGGCATCGCCCACTTCGGGCAGGAAGCCGGGCAGGCTGAGGTTGTTCTTGCGCGAATAGGTGAGGCTCACGTTGCGCACGGCCATGAGGATGCGGCTGCCCAGTTGCAGCCCCTTGTACCACTGCTGGTCTTCCAACCGCTTCTTGGGACTCACCAACACCTTGATGCGGGCCGTGTCGCGCGAGAGTATGAGTATCTTGTTGTTGTCGACCACCTTGTAGCGCAGCGGATAGCGACTGCCATCGGGACGCAGGGCGACTACGCGCAGCTGCTTGCTGCGTTGGTTGTGCTGCAGCTCCTGCGTGGTGTCGGCTTTCAGCACGATTTCCTTTTCGAAGTTCTTTTTCTCCTTGTCGGCCTCTCCCTTCTTGGGGTCCTTGGGCGCGGTAGCGAACTTCTTATTCACAGCCTTGAGGAAGGGCACGTGGTTGTAGAGGGTCTCGAGGTTCAGCTTGCCATTGGCCGTCACGTTGCGCGAGTTGGCAATGGTGTGTCCCATTGAAGTGCCGTCGGCCAGCTCCGTGCCGCGCGTCCAGTTGTAGGTGGCATTGTAGCTGAGGTCGGTATTGACCCAGTCGAAAATGGGCAGCTTGTTGATGGGCACCTTCCACGAGAGGTCGAAGGTCTGCTGATAGGTGAGCGGACGGCCCAGGTGGCGTATGCTGTTCCAGACAGAGTCCTTCCAGGCTGTGTAACGGTCGGGGTAAAGGTCCTTGTTGACAGCCGTGTAGGGCTGCTCGATTTCGGCATTCGTGCCCGACGAGAAATTGGCGTGCAGATTCTTGGTAAAGTCCCAGCGCAGCTGGAAAGAACGGTTCCACAAGAAGTCGCTCGACCAGCTGAGGGGCAGCGAGTTGGAACCGTCGAGCTGCTCCATGTCGCGCTCCTGCAACTCGTAGTAGGAACGCGTGATGTCGGAGTTGAACGCGATGTTCTGGGGCAAGAAGTTGAAGGTCTGGTCACGCAGTATCTTGAACCACTTGGACTTGCTCTTCGACTTCTTGAACGGCTCGAAGGGAGCCAGATTGGGCGACCAGGAGTAGTTGAAAGAGTACTTCCAGTTCTGGTCCTTCTCCCAGGCTGTGGTCTCGCCCGTGGTGTTTCGGGTGGAATAGGCATAGCCGAAGGTGAAGTTGGCCGGGTCGTAGGGCATGGGGTGCCGCTTGGTGGCAATGTTGAAGCGTACGCCTGTGAGGCTGAAGTTCTTGTTCACCACGACCTTCTCGGCTATGTTCTTCAGCGAATCCTTCTCGTGCTTTGTGCTGAGTCCGCTGAGGGCCTCTTCCAGCTCCATGTCGCTGTCGAGCGGATTGTAGCGGGGCGACGTGCGCTGCTTGCTGTAGGAGTAGTAGATCGGCGCATTGAGCTTGGCCTTTTCGGGAAGGAACTTGCCGGCCTGCACGTTGGTGGTCACCGAATACTCATAGAGGTTGTCGTCGCGCCGCTGGCTGACCGTTTCCTCCAGTCCGCCAAAGCCCTCGGTCTCGACATGTCCCGAAAGGTTCAGCGTAGCCACGTCGGAGAGTTGCAGGTTGAGCTGTGACTGTGCCGCCCAGCCACCCTTGTTGGCAAACTGCTGCAGGCGGAGCTCGTTGGTCCACACCTCCACGTGCTGCACGGTGCGCGAATTGTTGCGCACGCCTATCATGATGGTACGCACCTCGCCCAGGCTGGGATTGCCCACGATGCTGACCTTGTTGGCCGGATTGCTGGGGTCGTACTCCGAATAGAGCTGGGCATAGGAAGTCAGGCCCAACGACTTCTGCAGGTTGCGGTTGCGCTTGATGTCGGTGAGCAGGCTCAGGTCGATGTCCACCATGTTCTCGGCCGGCCACACGACCTTGGCGCTGGCCGTGTTGTCGGCATATTGCTTGGCGGGCGTGATGGTGAGGGGCACTTCATACTCGTAGAAGTTGCTCTTGTAGTCTGAACCGAGACGCACGAACAGCGACACCTGGCCGTCTTCGACCGGTGTCTCGCCAACCAGCGAGTTGGCGTGGCTGAACATTTGCAGATGCTTGTAGCGGCGCAGGTCGAGGTTGGTGTTCTTGTAGACTGCACGGGCATCGCCTGAAGCGAGCTGCCGTACGGTGAGTGCCAGCGACTGCTCGTTGTTCTGCAATATCTGTGACTGTCCGGGATCGACCACGCGGCTGATGCCCGGAGGCAGGATGTAGTTGACCGGCTCTTTCTCGTTGTTCTCCTCAAAGTTCACCGCGCTCACTTCGAGAATGCCGCTCACCTCGGGTGCCTTGCCCTGATACAGTGCCTGCTCATAGGCCCGCCACTCTCCATGTACCAGATTGAGGGTCGCCATACGCAACACGACGGGCTGGCTGAACCCGGTGAGGTACATGCGCATGAAGCGGATGGACGAGAAGTCGGAGATGCCTCCCTGTCGGCTCTGGTACTGGTCGACGGGAATGCGGAAGAGGTACCAGGTGTAGTCGCGGGTCACACCGTCGCGGGTCTTCTGGCTGGCCACGCGCTTGTCGACAATGTAGTTCTGGCCCACCTGCATGGACTCTTCGGCGATGTGTACCTTATACTCATAATACTTCTCGTATTCGTTCAGGGTGAAATCCTGGTTGATGTCCTCCACGTCGGGCTGTGTCTTGTAGGCCGTGCTGTAGGACTCTGGCGAGTTGTCACTGTCGACGGAGTTTCCGTTGGGATTGTTGATATACTTGTAACGGTCGAGGATGGACAACTGCTGGCGGTCGTAGTCGCTGCCCCTGAAGTAATGGTACTTGTCGGCCGAAGGCGAGAGCAGCAGCGAATCGTAGACGGCCGGACGCACCTTGGCCTGCACCTCACTGAGGAACTGGGCGTAGGCGGGATAGGTCTGTTCCTCCTGTGAGGTCAGTCCGTTGAAGCCTACATCCTGCTTCGAGCGCGAGCCGCTGGCGGTGTTGAAGGCGTAGGTCACCGTGTTCTGCGTGGGCACACGTCCCCACACGGTTTCGGCATACTGGGTGGGGTCGCCGTCCACGGGCAGCCCGCTCTCGTAGAACTTCTTGCCGTCCTTGAGCACATCTTCGCTGATTTCACCCAAGTTGAAGTAGAGGTCGCCGCTGAAAGTGCGTCCTTCGTCGCGTGCCTTGATGAAGGGGTCGAGCATCCAGAACTCAATGTATTCGATGTTGGCCGTCTCGAAGTCGGAGGTTTCGAGCTTGCGCATCATGCCGCCCCAACGTTTTTCGGGATTCAGCAGATGGCCGTCGGCATCGAGCGAGGGGTCCAGGTTGTACGGACCGCGCTCATTGGGATAGTAGGCCAGGTTCAGCACGCTCAGCGTGTTTGACTCCTGCATGTTCACACTCTTGTTCGGGAAGAGCTCGCTCTTGTACACTTCGCGCACATCCGGGTCGGAGAGCTGCTTCAGGTCTCCCTTGATGTGGCCGGGTGTAAGGCTCGACGAGCGGCGGGTGAAGAGCGGGTCGATGTAGTACCAGGCCAGCAGGGCACGGTTGTAGCCGTAGCGCACGTCGTTGGTCAGCTTGCTCTCGCTGAACATGGACGGCACACTACAGAGGTTCCACTCCTTCGGATTGGAGATGTCTATCTCGCTCTTTGAATTTTCGAAGTCGTCGATATACGAGGCATTGCCCTGTACGCCCGAGCTGTTGCCTGCCACCAACTGGGCGAACTCTGCCGTGAAGTTGATGGTCGAGGGTGCCGTGCAGTGGAGCAGGGGCAGCTTGTCGAGCCAGTCCGTGAGCCGCTGGCTCTGTTTCTTCCACGACATGTTCAGTCCCCAGAGGGTGTTGTTGAGCGGCTCTGACCCCATGGCTACCTTGGTGGTCAGCGCACGCTCGCCCAAGTGCATGAACGTACCGCCTATCTGGAAGTCCTTGGTGAAGTCGTAGGTGAAGCTCATGCCGAACATCGTCTTGCGCTGCATGCCGTAGTCGGTGTCGCTCTCCAGGCTCACGCTGACGGGTGTTCCCGCATCGAGAATGCTCTTGTTCAGGATCTTCACAATGCCCGAATAGTAGTCGACCGTGTAGTCGGACCCTTCCATCAGGGTTTGTCCGCCGGCGGTCACCACGACCGACCCGCGGGGAATGTTCATGGCTCCCAGCTGGATTTCATCGTTGCGCGATGCCTTGTATTCGCCTGTAATGAGGAACTTGTTCTTTTCGGCAATCTGCCGCGCCACGGTGCGGGTCGAGTCGTACAGCTCCTGGAACACGTATTTCGCTGCCACGGCTTCGCTGCCGATGGCCTTGGCCAGTCCCTTGCCGAAAGGCTCCACCATCGGGAAGTACACGCGGCCGCTCTGGCGGTCGATGGTGTAGCCTTCGACAAAGTCAAAATAGCCGTTGGCCCCTATCTTGTTGTTGTTGTCAAGCCGGTCGAGGCCCACCAACGACAGTATGCGCTGGCTCTTGAGCCCGGGTTCGGGCAGGTAGGAGAGGTATACGCCCGTCGTGTCCGACAGCAGCTTGATGTCGAGTTTGAACTTTTCCTTCTGTACGGAGGTGGCACCCAGTGCATACACGTTTTTCATCATCAGGTCCCAGTTTCCCATGCTGGGCGTACAGGCGGTGTTGCGCAACGCCTTGACATAGAGCACCTCCTTCGTGTCCTTGCGGTCACTTGAGAACTCTCCCACCTGCCAGGTCTGTCCCCTGTAGGTGTACTCGAAGGCCACGGCCAGCACCTGGTCGGTCTGGAGCGTCTGCTTCAGGGACACGTAGCCCAGGGCACTGTTCAGTGTGTATTCTGATGTGCTGAGCTTGCGTGCCGACTCCAGCTTCTCGTAGTCCACGCCTCCGGCCATGCCTGCACCGTCCAACACCTGGGTGACGGCAGAGATGTTGCGCGCATCGGTCAGGTTTTCGTTGAGCGTGGCATACAGGGTGTTGGCGTTGTTGTTGGGATTTTCCTCACCCGTTGCCACCCATTGCTGATTGGTGACATGGCTGTATTCGCCCAAGTCTGTGAGGGCCACCACATTGCGGGTGTCGGTCGTGGCCCCCGTCTTGTTCGTGACCCATATTTCTATGCGGTTGATGGTGATGCCCGATGCCACAGTGGGCAGGAGCTTCATGTTGTCGTCGTAACGGTCGCGGAAGAAGTGTGCGAGGAAGAAGTGGCGGTTCTCGTCGTAGGCATCGGCCGAGAACTCGTAGCTTGACAGCTGGGCACCGCCGCTGCTGCTGACGGTTGAGGTGGACGACTTTTTCTGGGAAAGTACGGTCGAGAGCTTGAGCTTGCCGAACTGCATGTCGGCATGGACGCCAAAGAGCGAAGTGGCACCGCGTATGAGCGACGACTGGGTGGGCATACTCACATTGCCCGCCTCGATGAGCTTGATGATTTCGTCTTCCTTGCCCTCGTAGCGCAGCTTCAGATTCTGCGTGTCAAAGTCGAACGTGGCCTCCGAGTTGTAGTTAAAGTCCATGTTGACCTTGTCGCCCACTTTTCCGTTGAGACTCAGGTTTATCTTCTCGTCAAAATCAAAGCCGAAGACCTTGCGGTTACGTTCAGACAAGCTGGGGTTGTCGGTAAAGCGCATGTTGGCGCCTATCTTCAGTTCGGCCGAGCCCTGTGTCTTGACGCGCACGCCGCCGGGACCGAACACCTTGTCCATCGGTCCGAGGCTGAACTGCATGTCGGTAAAGTCGAAGCGGTCCTTCCCCTGCTCCTTGAATTCCTGTGCGTTTCGGTTGCGGTAGTAGGCTCTGATCGAACGCTGCATCACCACACGCTGATACTCGTCCCACGTAAGCGCAAAAGGGGCTTCGAGATATTCGTCGCCCAGTTTTGTTCCCCACAGATACCCTCCTGTCTGTTCGTCATATTCTGCTCCAGTCCGCACATTCTCCGGTGTGCGCAGGTCTGCTCCCTTCGGCAGGGTGTCGTGTAAAGTGAGCGGCACCGTTTTACGCACCTTGGGCAACGTGTCGTTCACCTGCAAGCCGTCTGGTTGGTGCGCTGCTGTCTGGCCCGCCGGCTGCAAGCGGTGAGCCACAGCATTCCCTCCCACATAGGCAGCACGGACCGCTCCCGCTGCAAGCAGCGCGAGGCAGCATAGCCATGCGAGTATTCGTCTGTTTGTCATGTATTGGAGGGAATGCAGCTGCACGCTGCCGATGATTGAAAGGATGGTTCCGTACGGGGGAGCTTCCCCCATGATTCTCAAAGCATCTTCAGTGCTTTCTTGATGATTTGCTCTACCTGCAAGGCGGGTTCGTCCTTGACTATCTGCATCACCACCTTGTGGGTAGGTGCGGGCGAGAATCCCAGCACGGCCAAAGCCTGAACGGCTTCTTCGACCACAGCCGGAGCGGTTGCCACAGCCTCATCCTTACCGCCTCCGCCCGACTCGTTGCCGGCCAGCGCGACGACCTTGTCCTTGAGGTCCATGACGATGCGGGCGGCAGCCTTCGGACCGATGCCCTTCACCGATTTGAGCATACGCACGTCCTCAGCCAGCACGATGTTCTTCAGCTCGACTGGTGTGAAAGCCGACAGCACCATGCGGGCCGTTTGCGGACCCACTCCCTGCACGTCGATGAGCAACTGAAAAAAAGCCCGCTCGTCGCGGGTGAAAAAGCCATATAGCTGGTAGGCATCTTCCCGAATCGACTCATACACGTACAGCCGTGCCTGAGACTTTCCCTGTAACGCCGTGTAGGTGTTCAGCGTGATGCCCAGCGCGTAGCCTACGCCCGCAGCCTCCAGCACGGCCTGCGTCGGAGTGAGTTCGTCTACTATGCCTCGTACATATTCTATCATAACGACTACTATAACGCGATTTCCCGTTTTTTATTGTACACGGTGTCTGCCCATTTTGCCCAACGGGTCAGGCCCGGGCTATGAGCTGCAAGAATTCCTCGCGCGTCTTGGCCTGGTTGAAAGCACCGCAAAAGTCTGATGTCATAGTGACCGAATTGTCCTTTTCGACTCCCCGCATCTGCATGCACATGTGCCGTGCCTCGACCACGACCATCACGCCCAGCGGCTGCAGGGCTTCCTGGATGCAGTCCTTTATTTGGAGCGTCATGCGCTCCTGGACCTGCAGGCGGTGTGAGAAGATGTCTACCACGCGGGCTATCTTGCTCAAGCCGGTTATGAAGCCGTTGGGAATGTAGGCCACGTGGGCCTTGCCGTAGAAGGGCAGCATGTGGTGTTCACACAGGGAATAGAAATTGATGTCCTTCACGATGACCATCTGGTTGTACGGCTCGCTGAATTTGGCCGAATTGAGCACGGCCACCGGGTCTTGTTCGTATCCTCTGGTCAGGGTCTGCATGGCCTTGGCCACCCGGAGTGGCGTCTTCAGCAGTCCTTCGCGTGCCGGGTCTTCGCCCAGCAGTTTCAATATTTCGGCATAATGCCGCTGCAGCTGTTCGATTTTATCCATGTAATGAAATTGTATGAGCATGTACAGTGTGTCTCATGTACCTGTTGGGGCGCAGGCATCCGGCCCGCGGACATTGTACATTACACATTATCAATAAGGCAAGTTCACCTCGCTGGCCACGATGCGCGTTTCGTAGGTGAAATGTGCGCGCCGAATCAGTTTGACATACTTCTGTGCCTCCCGGGCCGTACGGAAATCGCCCACATGTGTCACCCATCTGGGCGATTTGAACGAAGTGTAGACGGCCAGTTCGCCAAATAACTCACGGCATTTCTGGCCCATCTGCTGGGCCTTGGTCTTGTCTTTTTTTGAATTTCCACCAGTAAAAATACAGATGCGGTAGCCGCGCACCTTATGCCGGGCCCGGTTTGTATGCGTTCTCGCCTCCCCATTACCGGTTTTATGCCTGACTTCCTCCTCGGTTTTGTCGTGAGAGGCTGTCTGGGAGGGCTGGCTTGCGGCCCGCTTTGCAGCCGGCTGTGTGGCTGGCGCATCCTTCTTGGCTGGCTGTCCCTGATTGACCACACGGTCTATCTCGGCCGACTGGCTGATGGTCACCTTGCCTTGTCCCGGTCTGTCGGTTGCCAGATATTCGGTAAAAGTGGCCTGGGCGTGTATGGCCTCTGTCACACATAGCAGCATGACTGCCATCATTACTCGGCGTATAGGCAGTGCAAGCGAGCGCAAAGAAGCCAACCGGGCGCAGCCTGTCTTATTAAAAGATATCATGATATGAAAATCTGGTCTGACTGTGTTAAGCAGAGAAAGTGTATAGCTGAAGGGTTGATAGTTGATTCAAGTTTCGCAAGTGTTCACTTGTAGCTGACAAACGTACATGGAGCGGGCTGAAGGCCCAGCATTCGCAAGTGTTCACTTGTAGCTGACAAGCGTTTAAGGAGCGGGCTGAAGGCCCA
>CAMBOH010000011.1 GCA_945869305.1 uncultured bacterium | reverse complement strand
CTTTTCCGCACGACTGAATTTTGATAATGGCATTGTACTAAAATTTGATGGTTTTTTGGTCAACCTATTTCAGTACAAGACACTTCGCAGACAGGCCTTCACCACCACGCCTTCCCGAACCCATCTGATTCATGACACACAAGGCCAGGCTTCGGTGAAACAACTCGTCGGGTTGTCACGCTTGGCCCAGCCTCTGTTTGGCCTGGGCCAGCCCTTGTGATCAGCCTGTTTTTCCTACTCTCGGACCTACCGTCGGCTGAAGGGTTGGCTGAAGGGTCTGAAGGGTTTGGAACCCAAACCCTTCAGCCATTTTTCTTCTGGGAATCAGCGGGAATGAAGGGTTGGCTGAAGGGTTGAAGGATTTTTTCGGCTTAAAAAAAGCGTATATAAAGGGGTGGGACAATCTCCCCCAACCGCAGTTCACTACCAGCAAAGGATGACTGTACCCACACGTGTCAAATCGTCAAAAACAACCATGTCAATCTTAGAACCGGCCTATATATATTATAGGTGTATACGTGCAGGGAAGGAAGAGGGACACGGGACGGAGCGGACGCAGACGAAGCCGAAGTCGGCCACGGCCGGACTGCCCCGGTGCTCCAGTTCCGTCCCCACACAGGGCGACACAGAAAGGCCCGGGACACAGAGCGGGCGGCCTTAGCTTATTTTAAGCACTGCGTACGTACGCCGTTGGACTAAAAGACGTACTTTTGCAGCAATTTTTCGCACCGGTCTCCTACTTTCCAGCCACCAAGATGCATCACTGAGATGCCGGCTGGCATGCATCGGCCACAGAGACCGATGGCGGAAAGGCGCACCGCGCCTGTGCGGATTACAAGCCATCGGGGATGGAACAAGCCCTGCACCCCTACGCTCCCCTACCGCCACACACTCTCAACGGCAAACCCGAGTCATATCATTATATACACACATATATGTCAGAACAAACGGACATACGAAGCCTGAACGCACGCATTGAGGCGGAAACCGGCTTTATCACGGATCTGTCAGAAGGCATGAACCGCCACATCGTAGGACAGAAACACCTGGTCAACTCGTTGCTTATCGGCTTGCTGGCCGACGGACACATCCTGCTCGAAGGTGTGCCGGGACTGGCCAAGACACTGGCCATCAAGACACTGGCCGGACTGATCGAAGCTCAGTTCGGACGCATCCAGTTCACCCCCGACCTGCTGCCCGCCGACGTGGTGGGCACCCTGATATACAGCCAGAAGGAGGAATCCTTCAAGGTGAAGAAAGGACCGGTGTTTGCCAATTTCGTGTTGGCCGACGAAATCAACCGTGCCCCGGCCAAGGTGCAGAGCGCACTGCTCGAGGCCATGCAGGAACGCCAGGTGACGATTGGCGACCACACCTTCGACCTGCCAGAACCCTTCCTGGTGCTGGCCACGCAGAACCCGATTGAGCAGGAGGGCACATACGAGCTGCCCGAAGCCCAGGTGGACCGCTTCATGATGAAGGTGCTGGTCGACTACCCGACGATAGAGGAGGAAAAGCGCATCGTTCGTGCCCAGATTGAAGGCGGCACCCGCACGGCGTTGCCCGTGACCGACACGGCACGCATCGTGAAAGCCCGCGAACTGGTCAAGCAGGTGTATGTCGACGAACGCATTGCGCAGTACGTGGCCGACCTCGTGTTTGCCACCCGCTACCCCGACCGCTACAAACTCAGCGACATGAAGCAGTACATCGCCTTCGGCGGTTCGCCCCGCGCCAGCATCAACCTGGCACTGGCAGCCCGTGCCCGCGCCTTCGTCGAGCGCCGTGGCTATGTGGTGCCCGAAGACGTGCGTGCCGTGGCCCCCGACGTGCTGCGCCACCGCATCGGCCTGACCTATGAGGCCGAAGCCGACGAGGTGAAGGCCGACGACGTGGTGCGCGAGATACTGAACAGGGTTGAAGTGCCTTAACGGCCCGAAAGCCCCTGAGAAACCCGAAGTTTATATAGATGCAATCCGGACGGGACCTGAAACAACCGCCCGGCCAATTGGAATCAAGGCGTGGAAACTGCTGAACTGCTGAAACGGGTGCGTCGGTTGGAAATCAAGACCAAGGCACTCACCAACAATGTGTTTGCGGGCGAATATCATTCGGCCTTCAAAGGGCGCGGCATGTCGTTTGCCGAAGTGCGCGAATACCAGCCGGGCGACGACGTGCGCGACATCGACTGGAACGTGAGCGCACGCATGAACCGCCCCTACGTCAAGGTGTTTGAGGAGGAACGCGAGCTCACCGTGATGTTTGCCGTCGACATCTCCGCCAGCAGCCTGTTTGGCACCATGCGCCGCACGGAACGCGAGCTGGCCACCGAGATAGTGGCCACGCTGGCCTTCTCGGCCATGCAGAACAACGACAAGATCGGCGCACTGCTGTTCACCGACCGGGTGGAAAAGTTCATTCCGCCGGGCAAGGGCCGCCGCCACGTGCTCTACATCGTGCGCGAGCTGCTGGACTTCGAACCGCAGGGACGGCGCACGAATGTGGGTGTGGCCATGGAATACCTGATGCGCGTGATGACAAAGCGCAGCATCACCTTCGTGCTGAGCGACTTTCTCGACACGCGCAGCTTCGACAAGCCGCTGCAGGTGGCCAGCCGCAAGCACGACCTCATCGCCCTGCGCATCTACGACCCCTGCATGGCCGAACTGCCCGACGTGGGGCTGATGAAGGTGGTCGATGCCGAAACGGGCCACGAACAGTATGTCGACACCTCCAGCCGCGCGGTGCGCCGTCAGGTCAGACAATGGTGGGCCGACAGCCAGCGACACTGGGAGGAACTGTTCAAGCGCAGCGGAGCCGGCTATGCAGCCATCGCCACCAACGGTGACTTCGTGAAGCCGCTGATGAACCTGTTCGCACGCAGGGGCTGAGATGCGCCTCCGTGCCTCCGCCCCCTCTCTCTTCCCGTCTCTTTCTCTTTTATCCCACTCCCATGACGTTCTCCGAATCACCCCTGTCCCTGCTCTCCGCCCGCAACCTTTTGCGGCGCAGCCTGCTGCCCCTGCCGATAGCCCTTGCCTGCTGTCTCCTGACAGCCCTGCGCGGCATGGCCCAAGCGGTGGTCGAGACACACCTCGACACGGTGGCCATACGCATTGGCGAACAGGTGCAGCTACAAGTGAAATGCACGGCTCCCAAAGGGGCACAGGTGGCATTCCCGACCTTCAACACCGAAGAAGAACTCACACCCGGTGTCGAAGTGGTGGCCAACGGCCGCACCGACACGCTGCTGGCCGACGGCGGACAGCGCATGACACTGACACGCCGCTACACCATCACCTCGTTTGACTCGGCCCTCTACACGCTGCCGCCCTTCACGGTCGAGGTCGACGGCAAGGAATATGCCTCACGCGGAAGCCTCGGGCTGCGGGTGAGCACGGTGCCTGTCGACACGGTCCACGTGGACAACTTCAACGGGCCGCACGATGTGGTGGAGTTGCCCTTTGTCTGGACAGCCCGTCAGACACTGTGGGCCGCGCTGGCACTGGCCCTCCTCCTGGTTGCCGCCGTGCTTGCCGTCAGGCTGAGTGACCCGCGGCTGATTACGCGCCGCATCGTGGTCAGGCCGCCCACACTGCCGCATGTGGCGGCACTCGACGACATGGAGCGCATGAAGCAGCGCCCGGAGACCGATGCAAAAGCCTACTATATGCAACTCACCGAAACGCTGCGCTCCTATATCGAGCGGCGCTTCGGTTTCAACGCACGCGAAATGACGACGAGCGAAATCATCGGCCAGCTCACAGCCACCGACAATGCGGAGGCACTGGGCGAACTGCAGGACATCCTGCTCACGGCCGACCTCGTGAAGTTTGCCAAGCACCAGACTTCGGTGACGGAGCAGGACCGCAGCCTCCTGCAGGCTCTCGACTATGTGCAGACCACCAAGCTGGTGCCCGCCGAGCCGCCCAAGCCGCGCATCGAGTATGTCGGCCTGTCGAACGGCAAGCAGCGCGCGCTGCGCACGGCCATGAAGCTGACGGCTGTGGCGTGTGTGCTGGCGGCATGGGGCACTGCGGCCTGGGTCATCTACGACCTGTACAGCTGCTTCGGATAAAGGCCGGCCACCCGCTGGCTGCGCCCGGCATGAAGCGCCGCCCACCGTGTGCTGTCTCCGCCATCTCCTGTCCATGCCCGGCAGCTGCGTCCTGAGGTCCTGGGCCTCCAGGCCGACGCTGCCTCTCCCCATCATCAAACTGCAACTTCCCGACAATCCATGACCTTTGCCTCTCCCTCTTATTTCCTGTTGCTGCTGCTGGCCATCCCCTACGTGCTGTGGTACTTTCTGTTCAGGCGCCGGCACGAAGGCACCCTGACACTGGCCAGCACCGAGGTGTTCCGCAAGGCCCCATCCTCGTGGCGCACCCGCCTGATCCACCTGCCCTTCTTTCTGCGCCTGTTCTGCTTCGCCGCCGTGGTCACGGTGCTGGCACGTCCCCAGACCTCCACATCCTGGCAGAAAGGCGAGACCGAAGGCATCCACATCATGATGGCCCTTGACATTTCGACCAGCATGATGACCCCCGACATCGTGCCCAACCGCATTTCGGCCGCCAAGGACGTGGCCGTGGAGTTTGTGGCCAACCGCCGCAACGACAACATCGGCCTGACGCTCTTCGGCGGCGAAGCCTTCACGCAATGCCCGCTCACGACCGACCACGGCATGCTGCTGCGCACCTTCAAGGACGTAAGCTGCGACCTGCAGGCCCAGGGCATCATACAGCCAGGCACGGCCATCGGCATGGGCATTGCCAGCGCAGTGGCCCACCTCGAAAAGGCGCCGGGCAAGAGCAAGGTGGTGATTCTGCTCACCGACGGTGCCAACAACACGGGCGACATCTCACCCCTCATGGCTGCCGACATGGCCAAGGACTGCGGCGTACGCGTCTACACTATCCTGCTCGGAGCCGAAGGCAAGGTGGAGGTGCCCGTGACCCAACTGCCCAACGGCGAGGTCTACACGCAGCAGATGGATGCCACGCCCGATCCCGCCACCCTGAAGCAGATTGCTGCCACCACAGGAGGCATCTTCTACCGCGCCACCAGCCGCACATCCCTGCGCGAGGTGTATGACGACATCGACAAGCTCGAAAAGACCAAGCTCAAGGTGAACAACTACAACCGGCGCTACGAGGCATACCAGCCCTTTGCACTGGCAGCCCTGCTGTTGCTGCTGCTCGAAATGCTGGTGCGCCAGACACTGCTGCGCCGGCTGCCCTGACAATGTATAATGTGACTGTATGATGCAGCCCCCTGCCTGCGCTCCCGGTAGGCCAGTGTCCTGCACCGTACGTTTGCCCTCCCCTCCTCTACCCCAAAGCTGCGGACTATGCTACATTTTGAGAATCCCCAATACTTTCAGCTGCTCTGGCTGCTGCTGCCGCTGGCCGCTATATATATATATGCGTGTCTGAAGGCCCGGCGCAACATGGCCCGGCTGGGAGCCCCCGAACGGCTGAAGGCCCTGATGCCCGGCCGCTCGCCCATCAGACAACATGTGAAATTCGTGCTGCTCACGCTGGCCCTTGTCCTGCTCGTGGCCACGCTGGCACGCCCGCAATATGGCCTGAAGCAGCAAACCGAACAAACCCAGGGCATTGAGGCGGTGGTGATGGTCGACGTGTCGAACTCCATGATGGCCACCGACGTGCTGCCCAACCGCCTGGAACGCGCCAAACTGCTGGTGTCGAACCTGGTGGACCGCATGAAGAACGACAAGATTGCCCTGGGCGTATTTGCGGGCGAAGCCTACCCGCAGCTGCCCATCACCTCTGACTATGCCTCGGCCAAGATGTTCATCGAAGCCCTGTCGACCGGCATGGTCACCCTGCAGGGCACCAATCTGGCGGCGGCCATCGAACTGGCACAGAAGAGCTTCAGCGGCGACAAGAAGGTGGGCAAGGCCATACTGCTCATCACCGACGGCGAAGACCACGTGGAAGGTGCCGCCGAAGCCGCACAGGCTGCTGCCAAGGCGGGCATCAACGTGTTTGTGCTCGGCGTGGGAACAGCCGAAGGCTCACAGATTCCCACACCCTATGGCGCGCTGACCGATGCCACGGGACAGCCCGTACACACGGCCCTCAACGAACAGATGTGCCGCGAAGTGGCCAAAGCGGGCAAGGGCATCTACCTGCACCTTGACCAGACCAACAGCGCACAGGACGAAATGCTGGCACAGCTGTCCCGGCTCAAGCGCACCTCGACCAGCACCTCCTACACGGCCCGCGACGAACAGTTCCAGGCGGTGGCCCTGCTGGCCCTGCTGCTGCTCGTGGCCGAAGTGTGCCTGAGCGAAACGCGCAACTCTCTCTTCAAACGCTTCAAGTTTTTCAGCAAATGACACGTCACACCGCCTATCTCTGCCTCTCTCTGCTACTGCTACAACTCTGCTGCGCCCTGACCCTGAACGCACAGAACAACGAATACAGGCTGATGCACCAGGGCAATGCCCAATTCCGTGCACGCAACTATGACCGGGCCGAGAACTATTACATACAGGCCCTGAAGCTGAACCCCAACAGCAGCAGGGCTACCTTCAATCTGGCCGACGTCTATCTGGCCAAAGGCAATCCGCACGCTGCCGACAGCCTCTACGACCGGGTCACCAAGCTGGAGCGGAACGGACAAGTGCGGGCCATGGCCTGGCACAACCGGGGCTACATCTGTCAGAAAGCGGCCCTGCAGGACCAGAAGGAGCAACAGAATCTGCTCCGGAAGGCCATCGGACACTACAAGCAGGCACTGCGACTGAACCCGCACGACGAGGACACACGCTACAACCTGGCCCTCTGTCAGGCCCAACTGAAAAAAGGACAGGGAGGCGGACAGCCGGAAGAGAAGCCCGACCAACAGCAGGGCAACGAGAACAAGCCTCAACAAGACCAGCAACAGCAGCAGCAACAGACCCAACCCAACGAACAGGACCGCAGGCAGACGGAACAGTACCTGAACCTGGCCCGGCAGGCCGAACGGCGCGCACGCGAGAAGCTGAACGCACAGCAGCCGCGCCAGAAGAGTCTGGACAAGAACTGGTAAGACTGCGGCGACCCTCCCTACACCGGGAAGCACGCGCCGCACTGATGTCAACAAACAGCACACATTCCGCATGAAACAACGCATCGTCCTATTTCTCACTCTCTCCTTCACCGCACTGCTGGCTGCCGCACAGTCGTTTACAGCCAAGGTGGAACCCGCGGGCGGCTACTACCGCCTGACCTTCACCGTGGCGTCTGACGGCGTCGAAGACTTCACCCCGCCCAACCTCAGTGCCTTCGAAAAGCTGAGCGGACCCATGCCCTCCACCTTCAGCAGCTTCCAGATGATCAACGGACGCACCTCGCACGAGTCGTCGACGACCTACACCTACATCCTCTCGCCCAAGAAGAGCGGCAAGCTGACCATCGGTCCGGCCACGGTGAAGGTGAAAGGCAAGGTGCTGCGCTCTGCGCCCATCACGCTGCATGCCACGGCGGCCAACCCGTCTGGCTCCGGCTCCCAGTCGGGACAAAAGCAGCAGGGCAGGAATGAGGATGACGAACAGATAGAGGTCCAACAGGCGGGCAGTGCGGTGTCGCAGCGCGACCTCTTTATCGACATGACCCCCAGCCGCACACGCGTGATGGAGCAGGAAGCCGTGCTGCTCACCTACCGCATCCACGTGAGGGTGGGCGTGGGGCTGTCCAACACACAGCTCACCACCAAACCCGACTTCAAGGGACTGATATCGCATGAGCTGCCGCTGCCGGGCAGCCAGATACAGATGACCGTCGAGCGGCACAACGGGACGACCTACCGCACCGGCACTATCCTGCAATATGTCATTTTCCCGCAGCAGGCGGGCAAGCTCACCATTCCCAGCATCACCTTCGACTGCACGGTCGTTCAACAAGACCGCACGCTGAACCCGATCGACGCCTACTTTAACGGCGGCGGCCGCATCGGGGTCATGGTACAGCGCACGGTGCCCGAAGCACACCTGCAGATTGACTCATTCCCCCAGCCCAAGCCGGCCTCCTTTGCCGGAGCTGTGGGCCGCTTCAGCCTGACGGGCAAGGTGCTCAACCCCACCCTGCGCACCAACGATGTGGCCACCTACCGCCTCACCGTGAAGGGAGTGGGCAACCTGCGGCTCATCACGCCGCCGGCCGTAACCTTCCCGCAGGACTTTGACACCTACGACGCCAAGACCACCGACCAGACGAAGGTGACCACCGAAGGACTGGAGGGACAACTCACCTTCGACTACACCTTTGTGCCACGCAATGTGGGGCAATATACCATTCCGGCCATCGAATTTACCTACTACGACACCGAAACGCACCGCTACCAGACACTGCACACGCAGCCGGTGGTGCTGCAGGTGGAAAAGGGCGAACGCTCAAACGATGACGTGGACCGCCAGCTGGCACTGCTCCGAAGCGACATCCACGACATCCACACCGGCCAACAGACAGGCGGCCCCTTGCAACCCTTCGCCTGGGGCTCGTGGGCCTACCGCCTGCTTGAAGTCGTCCTGCTGGCTGCCTTTGGTCTGGCCGTGTGGCTGCTGCGCCGCATGAAGGAACGGCGCGCCGATGTGACCACACGCAAGCGCAGCCGGGCAGCCAAGACGGCCCTGGCCCGACTGGACAAGGCCGAAAAGAGCCTGCAAACCGACGTAAGGCAGGTATATGTCGAAATCGGGGCGGCCCTGAGCGGCTTCCTCTGTGACGCGCTGAATCTGCAAACGGCCGAAACCGACAAGGAGCACGCACTCCCCCTGCTGCTGCAACGCGGTGCCGACGAAGCGACGGCCGAGGCCTTCTTCCAGGTGGTGGACGACTGCCAGTATGCCCAGTATGCACCAGCCTCCGACACCCAGGCCGGCGAATGCCTGCAAAGGGCGCGCCAGACCATAGCCCAACTGGCCGGACAGCTGGCCCGTAAGTCTCACTGACCCCCGGTGTGAACAGCTGCCCCAAGCGGCGGCTCCACGAATCCTTCATTCCTCCCAACCCAACTGACTCCGCTTTATGAAGCTCTTCATCCTCTCCCTGCTGCTGCTCCTGTCGGCCTCCTTCACCTTTGCCGCTGACGCCGGGAAACCGGCCTACGACAAGACGGCTGCCGACAAGGCTTATCAGGCCAAGAATTATGTGCAGGCTGCCTCGCTCTATGAAGCTTGTGTGAAACAGGCTGCCGCACCGGGCAACGCCTCGGCCAACGAGCGGGCTGCACTCTACTATAATCTGGGCAACGCCTACTACCGCCTCAAGGACTATGCCCATGCCGTGCTCAACTACCGCCGTGCCCTCCATCTCAACCCGGCCGACGCCGACGCGGCCTTCAACCTGCAACTCACAGAGGCCAAGCTGACCGACCGCTTCGACGCACCCTCCGAAATGTTCTTCATCAGCTGGGCCAAGGACTTCATCTACTCGCAGAGTGCCGCCACGTGGGGCAACTGGTCGCTGCTGTTCCTGCTGCTGGCCTTAGTGGGCGGCTTGGTGGGCTTCATGCCCTGGGCCTTATGGCTGAAGCGTAGCGTCTGGACGGCCGCCTGGCTGCTGCTGGCCTGTTGCCTGCTGTGTGAGCTGTTTGCCAAGATGCAGACCGCCCGCCTGCAAAACACCAAACAGGCCGTCATCATGCAGGCCACACCGGCGCAGTCAAGCCCCACAGCCACCGCCAAGACGCTGCGCCAGCTGCACGAAGGGACCACGGTCGAAGTGCGCGAAACCTGTCCCGGCGGCTGGCTGCAGGTTGCCCTGCCCGACGGAAGCGAAGGCTACGTGAGCGAAAGCCACTGTGAAGCACTGGGGCTCTGACCCCTGTCTGGCCTCACTCTCCCCTGCCCCAACCATCCCCCTCCCCCCTGCATGACAAACCTTGACCAAGCCCTCACCCTGTGGCTCAACGGCAGCCACTCCCTCTTTGCCGACGGCATAGCATGGACAGCCACGCAGACACTCACCTGGGTGCCCGCCATGCTGCTGGTGGTGTATGTCATTATCCGCAACAACAACCTGACCGGCATAGCCGTGACCCTGCTCTCGATAGCCCTGTGCATCGTGCTGGCCGACCAAGTGGCCTCGACCGTCTTCAAACCGTTGGTGGCCCGCTACCGGCCCTCCAACGACCCCTTCATCATGTATGCGGTCGACGTCGTCCACGGTTACCGGGGCGGACGCTACGGCTTCTTCTCCAGCCACGCCGCCAACACCATGGCAGCCGCCACCTATCTCACCCTGTGCATCCGCCACCGGGCATTGGGCTGGTGGCTCTACGCGTGGGCACTGCTCAACTGCTGGACCCGGGTGTACCTCGGCGTACACTATGTGGGCGACCTGCTGGTAGGCACCCTTTGGGGCTTATGTGTCGGCTGGAGTGTGTACAAGCTCAGCCGCCGCTTTTTCCCACAGCTGGCCGACTACGATGCCCGCTATGCCCACCGGGCAGGCTTCACCCCCACCGGCTACAGCGTCCAGTCGGCCTGGCTGATTATTTCGGGCTTGGCCGCCACCTACATTTTCGTACTGTTCTGCGCACTTTTTCAATAATCTGGCCAAGTTGGAACACTCTGACGCGCAGGTTTCATAATTTTATCTTACATTTGCTGCGCAAACAGCCATTGCTGCCCCACAGGGGCATCTGCATGGCCGGACATATCCGTCCGACACGCTCCCAGCCCCGGAAAGCAGCACAGACTGTAAGGCCAGACGCATTATTATTTCAACAAGCTCTATACCATGGAAACAGAAATTGAAAAGCCCTATGTCATCGGTCTTGACATGGGAGGCACCAACTCCGTGTTCGGCATTGTCGACCAACGCGGCACCATCAAGTCACAAACCGTCATCTCCACCCGCGCCTACTCCGACTTCAAGGACTACGTGAAGGCTTCGGTCGAAGCCCTGCAGCCCGCACTCGACACGGTGGGAGGCATTGAGAACGTGCGTGCCATCGGCATTGGCGCACCCAACGCCAACTACTACACGGGCACTATCGAAAACGCCGCCAACCTGGTCTGGCGCGGCTCCGTGCCCTGCGCACAGATGTTTGAAGACGCGCTCGGCATACCCTGCCGCATCACCAACGACGCCAATGCAGCCGCCATGGGCGAAATGACCTACGGCGTGGCCCGCGGCATGAAGAACTTCATCATGATTACCCTGGGCACCGGTGTCGGTTCGGGCATCGTGTGTGACGGAAAGGTCGTGTACGGCAGCGACGGCTTTGCCGGCGAGCTGGGCCATGTGATTATCGACCATTCAGGGGCCGGACGCAGCTGCGGATGCGGTCGCAAGGGCTGCCTCGAAACCTACACTTCGGCTACGGGTGTGGCGCGCACGGCACGCGAACTGCTCGAAACACGCACCGAACCCAGCCTGCTGCGCGAACTGGACCCCGAGAAGATCACCTCGTTCGACGTGTTCCAGGCTGCCGAAAAGGGCGATGCCATTGCCCTCGAAATCTTTGAGTTCACCGGACGCGTGCTCGGCACGGCCTGCGCCGACTTCGCCACCTTCAACTCGCCCGAAGCCTTCGTCTTCTTCGGCGGTCTGACCAAAGCCGGCGACTACCTGATGAACCCCCTGCGCAAGGCATACGAAGAGAACTGCCTGAGCATGTACCGCGGCAAGGCCAAGCTCCTCATTTCTGCCCTGAACGGCAGCGAAGCCGCTGTGCTCGGTGCCAGCGCGCTGGGCTGGGAGTAAATCCTGCCCGCCCACAGACCTGACAAGCTCGGCTGCAGCAGCCACCGGCACGGCCCCAACACATATCGGCAATCCGACAGACACACCCGTTTCGTGCCTGTCGGATTGCCGTTTTTGGCCCGCAAACGGCAACCGACTGTACCATGGCTGCAAACCACATGCCCCGCCCACGCCACAAAAGGCGGGACAAAAGCGCAATGTAGCCGCAAAATCTTGCCCATACCATAAGTTTTCCATAATTTTGCACAGCTATCCTTGACAAGATTGACTTTCAATGAACAGTATATTTGCAGAATTTGCCAGTCCGCTCCTACTCATCGTCAAAGGCTTGCTGGTAGGCATCATCGCTTCGGCCCCCATGGGGCCCGTAGGCATTCTGTGCATCCAGCGCACCATGCAGAAAGGACGCGCATACGGCGTAGTGACCGGAGCCGGGGCTGCCCTGAGCGACATTATCTATGCGCTCATGACGGGACTGGGCATGTCGTTCGTGATGGACTTCATCGACAAAGAACAGAACATCTTCTGGCTCAAGCTCGTGGGCAGTGTCATGCTGTTCATTTTTGGCGTGTATATGTTCCGCACTGACCCACGCAAGTGCCTGCGTCCCACCACCAGCCACAACAAGGGCACCCTGCTGCACAACTTCACCACGGCTTTTCTGGTCACCCTGTCGAACCCGCTCATCATCTTCCTCTTCATCGCCCTCTACAACATGCTCACCTTTGTCATCCCCGGAAACTTCGTGGGACAATGCGTAGGCTATCTCTCCATTGTGGCGGGAGCCATGCTCTGGTGGCTGGGCCTGACCTACGTGATCAACAAAATGCGCAGCAACTTCGGCTTGAGGGGCATCCTGCGGCTGAACCGCACCATCGGTTCGGTAGTGCTCGCCGCCTCTGTCATCTATGCCGTCATGACGCTGTTCAACCTTAGCCTTTATTAGTAGACCCCATGACGATAGCTGACCAGCTCAGAAAGACGAACCGCGCCGAATACCTGCTCTACATGTGGCAGGTGGAGGACCTGCTCAGGGCATACGGCCTGGATGCCGACCGGGTGGCCGCCGAATACCTGTGCCGCTTTGAACTGACCGACGAGCAGAGGGCCAAGACAGAACAGTGGTATGCCGACCTCTGCCGCATGATGCAGCAGGAGGGGCTGCGCGAAAAGGGACACCTGCAGATTGTGCGTCAGGTACTCCAGCAGCTCGAGGAACTTCATGCCCGACTGCTCAACTCGCCCCGCTTCCCCTACTACCGCGAAATGTACTACCGCGTGCTGCCCTACATCGTCGAGCTGCGCGCCAAGCAAAAGCCTGCGCCAAGCGAGGCGGAGAGCGAACTGTCCACCTGCTTCGGCCTGCTCTACGGAGTGCTCATGCTGCGGTTGCAGCACAAGCCGGTCTCGGCTGAGACCGAAAAGGCGGTGAAGGACATCTCCACGCTCCTGGGGCAGCTCTCTGACTACTATTTCAAGGACAAACAAGAACCCATCGAATTTTAGCAAACAACATGAAGAACGTATTGGTTACGGGCGCAAACGGACAGCTGGGCAATGAGCTCAGACTGCTCGCCGACGAGCATGACGAAGACTGCCGTTTCTTCTTTACCGATGTAGCCGAACTGGACATCACCGACCGCAAGGCCGTATACAACTTCATCGAGCAACACGGCATTTCGATTGTCGTGAACTGCGCCGCCTACACCGCTGTCGACAAGGCCGAAAGCGAACCCGAACGCTGCGACCTGCTCAACCACATCGCTCCGGGCTATCTGGCCGAAGCCGTGGCCTCAGTGGGCGGCACGATGATCCAGATTTCGACCGACTACGTGTTTGACGGAACTGCCTGCCGACCCTATACTGAAGAGGATGCCACCAATCCCGAGACCGTGTATGGACGCACCAAGCTGGCGGGCGAAGAAAGCGTGATCCGCTCGTGTGCCGGCTCCATGGTCATACGCACCGCCTGGCTCTACTCCACCTTTGGCAACAACTATGTGAAGACGATGATTCGGCTGGGCAAGGAACGCGACCGCCTGGGCATCGTGTTCGACCAGATTGGCTCACCCACCTACGCCCGCGACCTGGCCGAAGTCATCCTTACGGCCATCGACAAGGGAATCGTGCCCGGTGTCTACCACTTCACCAACGAAGGCGTGTGCTCCTGGTACGACTTCACACGCGCTATCCATCGCCTCGAAGGCATCGATGACTGCCGTGTCGATGCCATACACACAGAAGAATACCCCGTACCGGCCAAGCGTCCGCACTTCTCTGTGCTCGACAAGTCGAAAATCAAGAAGACTTATGGCCTGCACATCCGCTGGTGGGAGGATGCACTGAAAGCCTGCATCAAGGAACTCTGACATCCCCACTGGGAGCGCAGGCTTCCAGCCTGCGACTCTGCCACAAGCGCCCCCCACGAACAACGACACAACAAGACATATATGAACGCTGAAATCTCACGTCGGCGCACCTTTGCCATCATCTCACACCCGGATGCGGGAAAGACCACACTGACCGAAAAGCTCCTGCTCTTCGGCGGACAGATACAGGTGGCAGGTGCCGTCAAGAACAACAAGATAAAGAAGACCGCCACCTCCGACTGGATGGAAATCGAAAAGCAGCGCGGCATCTCCGTCACCACCTCAGTCATGGAGTTTGACTATGAAGACTACAAGGTCAACATTCTCGACACACCGGGCCACCAGGACTTTGCAGAAGACACCTTCCGCACACTCACGGCCGTCGACTCGGCCATCATCGTAGTGGACGGTGCCAAGGGCGTGGAAGCACAAACGCGCAAGCTCATGACCGTGTGCCGCATGCGCAAGACACCGGTCATCATCTTCATCAACAAAATGGACCGCGAGGGAAAAGACCCCTTCGACCTGCTCGACGAACTGGAACAGGAACTGCAGATCAAGGTCCGGCCGCTCTCATGGCCCATCAACCAAGGTGCACGCTTCAAAGGCGTGTACAACATCTACGAAGAGGAGCTGAACCTCTTTGTGCCCGACAAGCAGAAAGTGACCGAAAAGATTGCCGTCGACATCCACAGCCAGGAACTCGAAGCACAGGTTGGCGAGGCTGATGCCAAGCAGCTGCGCGACGACCTGGAACTCGTGGACGGCGTATACCCCGCCTTCGAACACGAAGCCTACCTCCACGCCGATGTAGCCCCTGTGTTCTTCGGCTCGGCACTCAACAACTTCGGCGTGAAGGAACTGCTCGACTGTTTCGTGAAGATTGCTCCCTGTCCGCGTCCCACCCTGGCCGAAGAGCGCATGGTGGAACCCGAAGAACCGAAGTTCACGGGCTTCATCTTCAAGATTACAGCCAACATCGACCCCAACCACCGCTCGTGCATCGCCTTCTGCAAGGTATGCTCCGGACGCTTTGAGCGCAACAAGCCCTACCTCCACGTCAGGAGCGGCAAGACACTGCGCTTTGCCTCGCCCACACAGTTCATGGCCCAACGCAAGAGCACCATCGACGAGGCATGGGCCGGCGACATCGTGGGCCTGCCCGACAACGGCACCTTCAAGATTGGTGACACACTGACCGAAGGCGAACAGCTCCACTTCCGCGGACTGCCCTCCTTCTCGCCCGAAATGTTCAAGTACATCGAAAACGCCGACCCCATGAAGACCAAGCAGCTGAACAAGGGCATCGAACAGCTCATGGACGAAGGTGTAGCCCAGCTCTTTGTCAACCAGTTCAACGGCCGAAAGATTATCGGCACCGTCGGACAGCTGCAATTCGAGGTCATACAATACCGGCTCGAAAACGAGTATAACGCCAAGTGCCGCTGGGAACCTGTCCACCTCTACAAAGCCTGCTGGATAGAAAGCGACAACGAGGCCGAACTCGAAAACTTCAAGAAGCGCAAATACCAATACATGGCCAAGGACCGCGACGGACGAGACGTGTTCCTGGCCGACTCGGGCTACGTGCTGCAAATGGCACAACAGGATTTCGAACACATCAGGTTCCACTTCACCAGCGAGTTCTGAAGCCCGGACCTACTCCCCGCAACGTAAAACTCAGGCGGCCCGCCCACAACCTGGGAGGCCGCCTACAATTCTCCAATCACCATGTATACTGTTGACGAACTGAACGACAGACTCATCGACCTCTCCTTCTCGGAGGACATCGGCGATGGCGACCACACTACACTCTGCTGCATCCCCGAGGATGCCGAAGGAAAATCCAAACTGCTCATCAAGGAAGAAGGCATACTCGCCGGTATGCGCATTGCCAAAGAGGTGTTCCACCGCTTCGACCCCACCCTGCAGGTCGAACAGTTCCTGGAGGACGGTGCCCGCGTCAAGCCGGGCGACGTGGCCATGGTCGTCTCGGGCAAAGTGCGCTCCCTGCTCCAGACCGAACGCCTCATGCTGAACATCATGCAACGCATGAGCGGCATCGCCACCATGACCAACCGCTATGTCGAACGCCTGAAGGGAACCCACACCCGTGTGCTCGACACCCGCAAGACCACACCGGGCATGCGTATGCTCGAAAAAGAGGCGGTGAAGATTGGCGGTGGCGTGAACCACCGCATCGGACTCTTCGACATGATTCTGCTCAAGGACAACCACGTGGACTTCTGCGGAGGCATCGCCCAAGCCCTCGACCGCTGCGCGGCCTATCAGCAGGAAAAGGGCCTCAACCTGAAGGTCGAAATCGAATGCCGCACCTTCGACGAGATCCGTCAGGTAATGGCCCACGGCGGTGCAGACCGCATCATGCTCGACAACTTCTCGGTCGAAGACACCCGCAAGGCTGTACAGCTCATTGACCACAAGTTCGAAACAGAATCGAGCGGCGGCATCACCTTCGACACCCTGCGCGACTACGCCGAATGCGGAGTAGACTTCATCTCTGTCGGTGCACTCACCCACTCGGTCAAGGGACTCGACATGTCGTTCAAGGCAACCAACTGACCCGCCCATCAGGAGTACCCAGGCAGCTGTCCGATGAAGGAATCCGAAGCCTCAACCAGATTCTGGCTCCGCGGAGCAATAGTCTCTGTTTGCCGGCATGATTACATCCACTTTTTCAGAGCAGTATATCTTCTATCACGGATGAAGTATATCTTCTATCACGGATGAAGTATATCTTCTTTTGATTTTATGTAATGCATGCAAGCAAGTAATTCAACGGCTACAAGCCCAATCAGGTAAAAACAAGCGAAACCTGGCAGTACGACTATTCGATAGGCGGAGGATACCGCCGTTCTGTGAGTGACTTTATAACCTCATAACCCTATCCCTCATAACCCTATCCCTCATAACCCTATCCCTCATAACCCAAGGTAACAACCGCATAACACCACTCCCCCTATGCACCTATTCCATAAAATGGCAGCCTTGGCTCTGGCCTTGACTGTCGGTTCGCCGGCAGCACAAGCCTGCACCAGCTTTCTGGTAGGCAAGAAGGCATCAGCCGACGGCTCCGCCTTCATCACCTATAACCAAGATGACTACGGCATGTTCGGCCGCCTCCACTACCTGCCTGCTGCAACCCACGCACCGGGAAGCATGCGCCGCATCATAGACGGCGACACCAACGCCTATCACGGCGAAATTCCCGAAGCACCCTACACCTATGCCGTGATAGGCTACATCAACGAGCACCAGGTGGCCATCACCGAAACAACCTTTGGCGGACGCGAAGAGCTGGCCGACCCCCATGGCATCATCGACTACGTCAGCCTCATGACCATTGCCCTACAGCGTTCCAAGACCGCACGCGAAGCCATACAGGTCATGACCTCACTGGTCCAGACCTACGGCTATGCCTCCGAGGGCGAGAGCTTCTCCATTGCCGACCCCAACGAAGTGTGGATGCTCGAAATGATCGGCAAAGGTCCTGAAGAGCGGGGCACTGTCTGGGTCGCCGTACGCATCCCTGACGACTGCATCGCCTGTCATGCCAACCAAAGCCGCATACACCGCTTCGACATGAAGGACAAGCAGAATGTCATGTACGCCAAGGACGTGGTCAGCTTTGCCCGCAAGCGAGGCTACTTCAGCGGGAAGGATGCCGAGTTCTCGTTTGCCGATGCCTATGCGCCGGCCGACTTCAGCGCCATCCGCTATTGCGAGACCCGTGTGTGGAGCTTCTACAACAAGTGGGTCGAGGGCATGGACCGCTACCTCGACTATGCCGACGGCAAGCACATCGGCCAGGCCGAACCCATGCCACTCTACTTCAAGCCCAAGCAGAAGCTGTCGCTCCACGATGTCATGAACTCCATGCGCGACCACTATGAAGACACCCCCTTTGATGTGACGAAGGACGTAGGAGCTGGCCCTTACTGCGCACCCTACCGCCCCACCCCGCTCACCTGGGAGTATGAGGGAAAAAAGTACTTCAACGAACGTCCCATCTCTACCCAGCAGACAGCTGGCACCTATGTCATTCAGGTGCGCGACTTCCTGCCCAATGCCGTGGGAGGCGTGCTCTGGTATGGCAATGACGACCCCAACATGGTTCCCTACACCCCCGTCTACTGCTCGGCCACACAGGCTCCCGCCTGCTACGACCCCAGTGACGCCGACGGCGTGACCTTCTCCTGGAACTCCGCCTTCTGGGTACAGAACTGGGTGTCAAACATGACCTATCCGCGCTACTCGCAGCTCTTCCCGAGCCTGCAGCAGGCCCGTCAGGAGCTCGAAGACCGCTACGCAGCCAAGCAGGCCGAAGTAGAACGCCAGGCCACAGAACTGCTGCGCTACGATGCAGCCCGTGCCGCGGCCTACCTCACCGACTACTCGGCCAACTGTGCCCGCCAGATGATGGACCGCTGGATCAAGCTGGGCCAATATCTCATCGTCAAGTATAATGACCAGACCGTCAAGCCCGAAAAGGACGGCAAGTTCGAGCTTACCCCTGACGGACTGGGCGCACGCCCCGTACGCCCCGGCTTCAACGACAGCTACAAGCAAACGATTGTCAAGGAAACGGGCGACAAGTATCTCATTCCCTGATGCGGCCCGCACGGGGCATGCCTTGAACGCTTGTCGTCCTTTTAGGAGCCTTCCGCAGGTGTCAGACAATGACACCTGCGGAAGGCTCTTTGCGTTTGAAACCTCCAGATACCGATTGGTTTTGCCGACATTTTCCCGGCATGGCAATGTATGACAAGCTTATCATTGCTCATCTTGCTAAAGCAAAATAATCCTATTGTCAGGGGGAATACCTGCTAATAGTCAAATCCCTTTTATGTCCAGATTGAAAGGGCGGTCTGATTGCTGGTTATTCATATGGACAGTGACACCTGTCCTACATTCATAATGACAGGAAAACCAACAAATTTACAATGCCTTGATTTCCTCTTCCGACAAGCCTGTGGCTTTTGAGATGTCGCAAATAGACATGCCCATCGACTTGAGGTTACATGCAATCTCAATTGATTTTTCCGCACGACCCTTCTCCTCCGCCGTGTCAAGCGAGTTCTTAAGGTCACGAAAGATCTTGAGACTGTCCTCGTATTCTTTCAGTTCGACGGGGGTGAACTTCGCTATCTCCGCAACCTGGAAAAGACGGTCGAATATCTTGTCGCGCAGGGCGGCAGGACGCTCGGTAAGTGTGGAGAGGTTCTTCAGTGCATACAGCCACTTGTCGTAGAGGGTGACCAGTTCGCTGTCTGTCTTGTTGAACTTTGCCACCTCTACATAGATAAACTCGAGCTTGTCATAGAAAACACGCTTCGTGACGGTGTCGCAGAGCTGCACATGATGACTGATTTCATCCTTGTCAAAAGCCGTCTCGTCCTTCATGTCGAAATTCAGCAGGGCAACGGTATAGACCGAGTTCAACTGATAGTCCCATGTGTCGCCTTTGGGCGCTTGCTCGCGGATGGGGAAGGTGGAATAATAGACCGACCTGTCCTTGAAGAATTTCTGAGAGGCGTTCTGCATCTCGACGATGAACTTCTCGCCGTCCACGCTCTCGCAATAGACGTCGAAGATGGCCTTGTGCTCGGTGTATATGTCGCCAACGTGCTCCGAGTTGCTGTATTTCAGGTCCTTGATAACCTTCCTTCCGTCGAAGAGGCTGTTAAGGAAATTGATCAGCAAATCCTTGTTGGGGGCTGTGCCGAATATGCGCTTGAAACCGAAGTCGGTGAGCAGACTGATGTACCTTTCATCTATTCCATTCATACCACTGAATAACTTGTACACACAATTATTTACAATGCCTTGATTTCCTCTTCCGACAAGCCTGTCATTTCTGATATCTCAACAGCAGAAAAGCCTTTGGACCTCATCTTTTGTGCGATGGCAATTTTCTCCTTCGCACGACCCTTCTCCTCCGCCGTGTCAAGCGAGTTCTTAAGGTCACGATAGGTCTTGAGACTGTCCTCGTATTCTTTCAGTTCGACGGGGGTGAACTTCGCTATCTCCGCAACCTGGAAAAGACGGTCGAATATCTTGTCGCGCAGGGCGGCAGGACGCTCGGTAAGTGTGGAGAGGTTCTTCAGTGCATACAGCCACTTGTCGTAGAGGGTGACCAGTTCGCTGTCTGTCTTGTTGAACTTTGCCACCTCTACATAGATAAACTCGAGCTTGTCATAGAAAACACGCTTCGTGACGGTGTCGCAGAGCTGCACATGATGACTGATTTCATCCTTGTCAAAAGCCGTCTCGTCCTTCATGTCGAAATTCAGCAGGGCAACGGTATAGACCGAGTTCAACTGATAGTCCCATGTGTCGCCTTTGGGCGCTTGCTCGCGGATGGGGAAGGTGGAATAATAGACCGACCTGTCCTTGAAGAATTTCTGAGAGGCGTTCTGCATCTCGACGATGAACTTCTCGCCGTCCACGCTCTCGCAATAGACATCGAAGATGGCCTTGCGCTCGGTGTATATGTCGCCAACGTGCTCCGGGTTGCTGTATTTCAAGTCTTTGATAACCTTCCTTCCGTCGAAGAGGCTGTTAAGGAAATTAATCAGCAAGTCCTTGTTGGGGGCTGTGCCGAATATGCGCTTGAAACCGAAGTCGGTGAGCAGGCTGATGTACCTTTCATCTATTCCATTCATACCACTGAACATACTTTTACTGCAAAAAAAAAGCTTTCATATGAAATCAGCAAACAAATCATCGGGAATTTTGCAGACTAAGATTTATCAGTTACTTTATACAGATGTATTATCAAATAGAAATCCCGAAATAACTTGGAATGTTTTCCTTGCAAAGGAGATGCAAAAAGCACCGCCTTAACCAAGTCTTTTCGATTAGAGGGGCTTACATTAGAAAAATAAACCCCGAAGTCCTATTTTACAAGACTTCGGGGAGGGATTTTATCCCAAGTTTGACATTCCATAGTCTGTGAGCCTTCTGCGGTTGACGCACAAGTAGTTGTAGCCTTTTGGGACAGGGGTTGTATGTGTGCTGCTGTCGTCTACAAGACGGCCGCCGCGTACCCTACGATGTATAGATGTGTGTGTCCGGCTCTTCAAGAAGGCCCATCAGGAACGGCCTTTGTCGAGCACTTCGTAGCGCGAATGCTTGCTGACGTACTCGGGCACGATGTCCTTCATCTTGCGCACGGTAGCCATGTCGTCGAAACGCAGGGCGATGGCGTTCAGTTCCTTCAGGTCGCGGTCGGCATCCTCATACTCGTAGCTGCGCACCTGGGCTATGCGTATCTTCTCGTGGAATGAAGGCAGGGTGTTCTCATTTGCGCTCAGCACCTCTTCATAGAGCTTTTCGCCCTCGCGCAAGCCGGTATACTTAATGGTCACTCCCGGCACACCGCTCAGCTGGATCATGCGCTTGGCCAGGTCGGCTATGCGCACAGGGTCGCCCATGTCGAACACGAAGATTTCACCGCCCTTGCCGTGCGTTCCGGCTTCGAGCACCAGTTTGCAGGCTTCGGGAATGAGCATGAAAAAGCGGATGATGTCGGGGTGAGTGACTGTGAGCGGACCGCCTTCGGCAAGCTGCTTGCGGAACAGGGGGATGACTGAGCCGTTAGAGCCCAACACATTGCCGAAGCGCGTGGTCACGAACTGCGTCTCGCCCTTTATCTTTCCTTCCTTGATGGCCTTGTCGAGACTCTGCACGTAGATTTCACAGATGCGCTTCGAGCAACCCATGACATTGGTGGGATTCACCGCCTTGTCGGTCGAGACCATCACAAACTTCTTCACTCCGTACTTCACACTGAGGTCGGCGATTACCTTGGTACCCCACACGTTGTTCTGCACACTCTCACTGGGATTGTCCTCCATCATGGGCACGTGCTTGTAGGCAGCGGCGTGGAACACGTAGTCGGGCTTGAAGCTACGGAACAGGTGTTCCATGTGGTTTTCGCGACAAATGCTTGTCACCACCACGTGGGCTTTCTGGTCGGGAAATTCCCTCTGAATCATCAGGCGGATGTCGTGTTGCGGCGTTTCGGCCTGGTCGACCAACATCAGCTCCGAGGGCTTAAAGCCGGCTATCTGCCTTACCAGCTCCGAGCCGATACTGCCGGCCGAACCTGTGATGAGCACCTTTCTGTCGGTCAGCAGGGCCGCCACGCTCTTCATGTCGACCTGTATTTCATCGCGTTGCAGCAGGTCCTCAATCTTCACCTCACGCATGGCGACCTTCTCATGCGAATGCTTGTTCCACTGCGCTGCATTCTGGGCAATGAATATCTTCACGCCTTCGCCAATCAGCAAGTCCTGCAGCTCGCGGTTGTTCAGGAATGCCTTGTGCTGCAAGGGGCTGACCAGAAATGCCTTGATGTTCTTCTCACGGATAACCGAACGCAGGTCCTCCTGAACGGAATAGATGCGGTTGCCCATCAAGCGTGCACTGCTGCGCTGCCGGCCATCGCCCACGTAGCCACGGATGAGGAACCTCACGGGCTTGGTGTTACGGGCTTCGTTGGTCAGCGAAACAGCTCCCGCTTGGGTACCATACACCAGTGCGCTCTGGGCGGTCTGCGCTATCAGCACATTCTCAAAAATGAGGCGCACTACCACGCGCGAGCCGCAGAGAAAAGTCGTAGTGCCCAAATAGACGAAGAACAGCATGCGCCCCGTCATGGCATAAAACAGACTGGTGGTCTCAAAATCTATCACCAGCCAGTTGAAACAATAGGCCAGTACAAACGAAAGGACTCCGGCATACATCACACGCAGCAGGTCGGTGAACTGGGAATAGCGCAACACGCCCGAATAGGTGTGGAAAACCTTGAAGCCTATCAGATTGACAAAAGCATACACTGTATAGGTGCGTAGCAGCTGGGGCCAATATTCGACAAAATCCATTATGGGGTGGCGCAGCCATAGGATAAACAGTCCACCCACAAAACATACTAACAGGTCAAACAACACGATGCACCAATAGGGCAATGCGCGTTTCCCAAAATACCAGTTGAAAAGCTTTCCAAAGAGTTTCATCAGCCTTAAAGATTGGATAGGGTTGAAGGGTTTTAGAGTTGCAATAAAATGGAATTGAGTGCCGAAGGCCCATGTCCGGACTACCGGACTGAGTCGGCTTCAAGCCTCCAAGCAGCGGGAGAATCTTAGGAGAGAGACCATATGTCCTGACTGTCAGCCGGTGCATAAGGGCCATCCTTAGCCTCGAATATCACGGTTGGCTGCAACACGTTTACCGTGTGCCACACACCCTGGGGAACCTGGCATCCCACGGTCTCGCCCGCGGCTGTGAGCCTGATTCTTCTCACCTCCTTCAGTTCCTTCCTTCCATGTTCCAACCGTTCCTCGTACAGTATTTCCTCTATGCACCCCTTCAGACACAGCACGGTTTCACTGCTCTGCCTATGCCTGTGAATCGGTACGATGGTGCCAGGCTGCAAGGCGTTCAGCATGCGCTGGCTGGTGTCAGATGCTGAGGTACGCAGGTCTTTAGCTGTCCTCAGCCGCTCTACCTGAGCTGCTGTTGTCAGCATATCAGTAAACAACGATTGTTCAAGTTCCATTTTCACTACTTCTTGGCAGTATAGCTGGCTTTATCTACTAAAGACTCTCCACAGAAGAGGTTACACCTTTTTTATATATATAACCGGGTTGTCGGAGAGCATCTCTTCCTGATTGGCCACTGCCTGTTCATTATTACCGTGCAAAAGTAACGATAAGCATAAAAACATGCAAGGTTTTTGCCTGAAAGCGACAAGAAAGCACAACAATTTCTCAAAAAACACTATTTTACCCCCCCCCGAAAGCCTCTCCAAGCACACCTTTTCCCGCCTTGCGCTGCACTTGGCATGTGTCACGCCAATGTCTGTACGTACCTGATTTTCGAGGATTTTTTTCCCCTCTGTGCGGCAGCTCACGGATTTTGTATACATTTGCTGCGAATAAGAGTTGACGAGTTGTCAAGCCCAAGGAGTGGCCTGTCATTCAGACCAGGCTGACACTGGACCTTTAGAGGCCGCTCTAAAGACAGCAGACGGCCGGAACAAGTGAGTTACTTCGTGGTCCATTGCCATAAAGCCCGATTGGCAGCCCCCCCTAAGCCTCTCATACTCTCCACCTTAACCATCATCAAGCCGACACATCTATGCCAAAAAACGATTTCTCAGCCGGCAACATCCGCGCCGACCTGCGATACTTGAAACTGCTGTCCCGCGACTTCCCCACGATTTCGCAAGTGACCACCGAAATCATCAATCTCGAAGCCATCCTGCACCTGCCCAAACCGACCGAACACTTTCTGGCCGACCTGCATGGCGAACATGAGGCTTTCGAACACGTGCTGCACAACGCGTCGGGCAACATCAAACGAAAGGTTCAGGAGATATTCGGCAACACGCTGCGCGAAAAGGAGATACGCGACCTGTGTACGCTGATCTACTATCCGAAGCAGAAGTTGGAACTGGTGAAGCAGCAAGACACCAACCTGTCGGACTACTACCAGACCACGCTCAACCAGCTCATTGCCGTGTGTCGCAGTGTGTCGTCGAAATACACCCGCTCGAAAGTGCGCAAGAGCCTGCCCCGCGAATTTGCCTACATCATCGAGGAACTGCTGCACGAAAGCACTGACGACCGCAACAAGCAGGCATATGTTGGGGTCATCATCCAAACCATCATCGGCACGGGACGCGCTGCGGGCTTCATCGTGGCCCTGTGTGAGCTCATCCAGCGGCTGTCGATCGACCAGCTGCACATATTGGGCGACATCTTCGACCGCGGCCCTGGAGCGCACCTCATTATGGACACGCTCAGCTCCTACCACCACTGGGACATACAGTGGGGCAACCACGATGTGCTCTGGATGGGGGCTGCGGCCGGCAACACGGCCTGCATTGCCAGCGTGCTGCGGCTGTCATTCCGCTATGCCAACACCCAAACGCTCGAAGAGGGCTACGGCATCAACATGGTGCCCCTGGCCACCTTTGCCATGGAAACCTATGCCGATGACCCCTGCACACTGTTCTACCCCAAGATAGAAGACCCGAACCGCCGGCCCAACGAGAAGACCTGCCGGCTGATTGCCCAGATGCACAAAGCCATCAGCATCATCCAGTTCAAGCTCGAAGGGAAGCTGTATGCCGCACACCCTGAGTGGAACATGCAGAAACGCGCTCTGCTGGCTGGCATTGACCTGGAAGCCGGCACCTGCCTGGTGGACGGCCAGGTACACCAGATGAAGGACAACTACCTGCCCACACTGCTACCCGGCCGCCCATACGACCTGACTGAGGAGGAGGCCGAACTGATGGAACGCATCAAGCACTCGTTCATGGTGTCGGACCGCCTGCAGGCCCATGTGGCCCAGCTCCTGCTGCACGGTTCCATGTATGGCATATTCAACTCCAACCTGCTGTTCCATGCCTCTGTCCCGATGAACGAGGACGGCACGCTGAAGTCTGTCGTCGTAGAAGGCTTAGAGGTGAAAGGACGCGACCTGCTCGAACGCACCGAACAACTGGTGCGCCTCACCTTCGACGAAGGGGCTGACGCAGCCCTGCGCGAACGGGCGCGCGACTACTTCTGGTATCTGTGGTGCGGCCCCGACTCGCCGCTGTTCGACAAGTCGAAGATGGCCACCTTCGAACGCTACTTTGTGGAGGACAAGGCTACACACCGGGAGGAGAAGGGCTGGTATTACCGCCTGCGCGACAATGCCGAGGTGTGTGACTCGCTCATGAATGCCTTTGGCGTGAAGGGCAAGCACCGCCACATCATCAACGGCCACGTGCCCGTACGCGCCAGCAAGGGCGAAAAACCCATCAAGGCCGAAGGACGGCTCATGGTCATCGACGGCGGATTTGCCAAGGCCTACCACGACACTACAGGCATCGCCGGCTACACCCTGGTCTACCACTCACGCGGTTTCCAACTGGTACAGCACGCACCGTTCACCTCAACCGAAGAGGCCATCCTGAACGGAACGGACATCCAGTCGACTACGCAGATTGTCGAGATGATGGGACACCGCGCCATGGTGAACGACACCGACAAGGGGGCAGAACTCCGCGAGCAGATTGCTGACCTCGAAAAGCTGCTGGTCGCCTACCGCAGGGGCTTCATCAAGGAATAGCCACGTCACTTGCATGTCACACAAAACCAAGCTCACTAATCTCTCTCATACATGAAATCTCTGAAAGAACTCTACCGCATTGGCCAAGGCCCTTCGTCGTCACACACCATGGGACCGCGCCATGCAGCCGAACGATACCTCGCAGCCCACCCCGATGCGCCGCGCTTCAAGGTGACACTCTACGGCAGCCTGGCCGCTACAGGCAAAGGACACCTCACGGACTGGGCCATCTACTCCGTACTGGGCAAGGAACGCACGGACTTCGTGTGGCTGCCCGAAATCGTCCTGCCCTTCCACCCCAACGGCATGAAGTTTGAAGCCGTCGACCCGGAAGGACAGGCCCATGATGCCTGGACCGTCTACAGCGTGGGCGGTGGCGCGCTGGCCGAAGAGGGGGGCAACAAGACGGAAACGCCTGACCTCTACGAGCTGGACCACCTGCTCGACATCAAGCGATGGTGCGAAGAGCGCGGACGCTCCTACTGGCAATACGTGGACTACTGCGAAGGACCGGACATCTGGGAATACCTCGAAGAGGTGTGGCAGGTGATGAAGGCCGCCGTCGAACGCGGCCTCGAAGAGGAAGGCGTGCTGCCCGGCGGACTGAACCTGAGGCGCAAGGCACCCCATTATTATATCAAGGCGATGGGCTACAGCAGCAACCTGCAGTCGCGCGGTCTGGTATTTGCCTACGCGCTGGCCGTGTCAGAGGAGAACGCTTCGGGCGGACGGATCGTGACAGCACCCACCTGTGGCAGCTGCGGCGTAGTGCCCGCCGTGCTCTACCACATAGCCAAGAGCCGCCGCTTCAGTGACAAGCGTGTGCTCCATGCACTGGCCACCGCCGGACTGGTGGGCAACATCGCCAAAGCCCGTGCCTCCATTTCGGGAGCCGAAGCAGGCTGCCAGGCTGAGGTAGGCGTGGCCTGCGCCATGGCTGCTGCTGCTGCCAACTACATCTTTGGCGGTAGTCTGGCTGCCACGGAGTATGCTGCCGAAATGGGTCTCGAGCACCACTTCGGCATGACGTGTGACCCCATCTGCGGCTTAGTGCAGATTCCCTGTATCGAACGCAACGCACATGCCGCCGCACGGGCTCTCGATGCCAATCTCTACGCCACCTACGCCGAAGGCGAACACCGCATATCGTACGACAAGGCCGTAGAGGTAATGAAACAGACGGGCCATGACCTGCCTTCGCTCTACCGTGAGACATCGGAGGGCGGACTGGCCAAGCAGTTCAAGAATTAAGGCCGCCCCTCTCCTGGGGCCAGACAAGACTACGCCACATCCATAACCGGGTTGTGCAAGGAAGAGGGCTTCTGCCGCTCCTCCTTGCACTTCTTTTTTCCCTTTCCCTCTCCATACAGTCCACGCGGCAATCCCCCATGCCCCAGCCCTTGAATCCTGACAAAATCTTGACATTCCAAAGGAGGCAATCTACACACAAAAAGCGACAGCAAGCGGCCTTCAAACTCCATTTTCGCACATGCTGAGAGACGAAAAACGAAGTGTCGAGGGGAGAGCTGCAAGTCCAGGCTCAGGAAAACCTGAGCCTGGACTTGTTTTTCGCGGGCTCCGTCCCTACAGAATGAACAGAATTGACGCTACGTGCCAGCCAGCGAAGGCACGCAATGCCGCTGAAAGCCACAGTCTGATGTCAAGCACAGTTTGCAAACAAGGAGGTCTTTTGGGGATGATTGGACAATTCGGACAAAATACTGTTCCATATGAAAGAAAGAACCGAAACACAGGTGTAAAAACTGCTAATTTTGCACCCGTTTAAGACATACTTTACTACATGAAAAGGAAGCTGTTAATCATTTCCATGGCCACCTCCATCATGATTCCATCGGCTGTAGCACAGGTAACGCTCACGCTGAAGGAGTGTATAAGGATAGGCCTCGAAAACAACCTCTCGCTGAAAGCCTCGCGCAACGAGATTGCCAAAGGGAAACTCAGCATCAGCGAAAACCGCGCCAAGCTACTACCGCAAATCAACGCTGTGGCGAACCTCAATGACAACTTTGCACCGCCCGTTTCGGTGACCGACGGCAAAGCCTACGGCAAGCTGTACAACGTGACCAAGACGCTGCAATACAACGCAGCGGCCGGCGTGCAGCTGCAAATGCCGCTTTACAGTCAAATGGCACGCACGGCAGTGAGCATCGCGCAGACGGTAGACGAAATCAACCAGCTGTCTTACGAAAAGGCACGCGAGGACCTCATGGTGCAGATTGCCAAAATCTACTATCTGGCACAGAACACGCGCGAACAGCTGGGCATCATCAACGACAACATCAAGCGTTTCGAAGAACTGCAAGCCATCACCCAGGCCTTCCACGACAATGAGATGGCACTTGAGGTTGACCTGAAGCGCATCAACGTGCGTCTGGAAAGCACACGCATACAGGCCGCCAACGCCGAGGCCATGCTCACCGAGCAGTATAACATGCTGAAGTACATCCTCGACTATCCGGCCGACGAGCCTGTCACTGTGGTGGAAAAGGCGGTCGATGACTTTGACCCGGCCGTGATGAGCGGACTGAACACGAAGCTCTATGAGCTGCAGCTGATGGAGCAGAACGTCACACTGGCCGACAAACAGGTAAAACTGGCCAAGGATGCCTACAAACCGACACTGGCCCTGACGGCCAACGTGATGTACAGCTCCTATACCGACAAGTTCGAAAACTGGTTCCGCTCCAGCGAATCAAACCACTGGTATGGCTCGAACGGCATAGGGCTTTCGTTCCGTCTGCCGCTCTTTGACGGCTACGAACGCCGCTCGAAGTTGCGCAAGGCCAGGCTGGATGCCGAAACGGCCCGCATCGGCTACGAGAACACGCTCAAGAACATGCAGACGCAGTATGCCAACGCCATCAAGGACCAGGTGAACAACCAGCGCAACTACTTCAAACAGCGCGAAAACTACCTGCTGGCCGAGAACATCTACGGTGTGACCTACGACCGCTACCGCGAAGGCATCGTATCGATGGTCGAGGTGTTGCAAGACCAGATGAGCATGAGCGAAGCACAAAACAACTACCTCACGGCCCACTACAACTATCAGGTGTCGAACCTGACTGTGCTGAAACTCACCGGACAGCTGGACAGGCTGACGGAGTGACACTGTCCACAGCCTGCCGGCCTACTGCCGGCCAACCGCCGGAGCGAACGGGCCAGCCCTACGGCACGGACTGCAACGGCCTCAACTTTTTTTATAACCCCTTTTCCTCCTTACCTTCCCCCAACCCATCAGACAATGAAACAGGAACAGCAAACTCAGAATAGCCAAGACACAAAGCGCTTGGAAACCACCGCCAAGAAACTCAAGAAGCAGAAGGTGCGCCAGATGTTGGTCAGCCTCATCGGCCTGGGCCTCGTGCTGTGGGGTGTGGTCCAGGTCGTCCTCATGTTTGTCGACTACACCAGCAACGAATCGAGCAACGACGCGCAGATTGAACAGTACATCTCACCCGTCAACCTCAGGGCCTCGGGCTACATCAAGAAAATCTACTTCACCGAACACCAGGACGTGAAGAAGGGCGACACGCTGCTCACCCTCGACGACCGCGAATACCGCATCAGGCTGATGGAAGCCGAAGCCGCACTGAAAGATGCCATGGCCGGTTCTGACGTGACCGACGCCTCGCTGCAGACCACACAGACCTCGGCCACAGTCTACGATGCCAGCATATCGGAAATCAAGATACGGCTCGAAAAGCTGGCCAAGGACGTGCAGCGCTACCGCAACCTGGTGGAACGCAACGCTGCCACACCCATCCAGCTCGAACAGTACGAAACCGAATACAAGGCCACGCAGCAGAAGCTCGATGCCGTGCTGAAGCAGAAGCAGGCTGCCCTCTCGGGCGTGAACGAAGTGAAGACACGCAAGGCCAATAATGCCGCCGCCATCGAACGTGCACAGGCGGCCCTCGAAATGGCCAAGCTCAACCTCTCCTACTGCGTGGTGCTGGCCCCCTGCGACGGCAAGCTGGGCCGCCGCGCACTCGAAGAGGGACAGATGGTGAACGCCGGACAGACCATCACCTACCTCATGCCCAACACGCAGAAGTGGGTCATTGCCAACTACAAGGAGACACAGGTCGAACAGCTGCACGTGGGCCAGAAGGTCAAGATGACAGTCGACGCCATCAGCGACAAGGAGTTCACCGGCAAGGTTACAGCCATATCGGGAGCCACAGGCTCGAAATATTCGCTGGTGCCCACCGACAACTCGGCCGGCAATTTCGTGAAGATTCAGCAGCGCGTGCCTGTACGCATCGACTTCGAAGGCCTCTCGAAGGAAGACAACGACCGTCTGGCCGCCGGCATGATGGTGATTGTTAAAGCAGAGAAGAAATAGATTAAGGATGACACCCAAACAACTCCCCCAGAACTTCCCCTTCTACGACTGGGTGCCGAAGCCGCTGGGCATCATCTTCCTGATTCTGCTGTTCATCCCCATCATGACGGTGAGCGGCGTCTACTCGGCCAACAGCGCCGAGATGATAGGCGGACTGGGCATCATCTCCGAGCACATCACCTTTGTGGGCTTTGCCACCTCGGTGGGCATGGCGGCCTTCTCGCCCTTCTTCTACCGTCTGGTGTGTCTGCGCCGCCAAAAGATGATGCTCATGGTAGGCTTTGCCATCCTCATGCTGCTGAGCCTCATCTGCGCCCGCACCCAGAGCGTGTATGTGCTGGCCCTGTGCAGCCTGGTGATGGGCTTCGTGCGCCAGGCCCTGCTCATGTGTAACCTCTTCACCCTCATCAAGTATGGCTTCGGCATCGAAGCCACCCACAACCTGACACCGGGCAATGAGCCGACCGACGAAGCCGGATGGGACAAGCTGGACAAGGAAAAGACCGCCAGCATGCCCATCATCTACTTCTTCTTCATGATTCTCGGCCAGATAGGCACCTGGCTCACGGCCTGGTTTGCCTACAACTACGAGTGGCAGTATGTATACTACGCCATGATGGTCGCACTGGGTGTGGCCATCCTCGTGCTGCTCGTCACCATGCCCTACAACCCCTACCCTACCCGGCACTTCCCCATCGGATTCTCCAAGTTCGGCAACGTCACCATGTTCTGCCTCATGTGCCTCTCCTTTATATATATAATGGTATACGGCAAGGTGCTCGACTGGTACGACTCCGACCAGATACGCTGGGCCACCGCCCTCTGCGTAATCAGCTCCGGCATCTTCCTCTATCTGGAAAACGTGCGCTACTCCCCCTACTTCGTGCTCGACACGCTCAAGCTCAAGAGCGTGCAGGGCGGCATCCTGCTCTTTGTGGGACTCATGGTGTTCAACTCCAGCCAGATGTTTGTCAACATCTTCTGCTCCGTGGGCATGAAGATGGACAACCTCCAGGTGGCCGGACTGGGCAACTGGGTGCTCGTAGGCTACTTCATCGGCCTGGTCATGGCCGTCGTGTTCAGCAGCAAAGGCTGGCACTTCAAGTACCTCTTTGCCTACGGCTTCCTGCTCATCGGGCTCTCGGCCCTCTTCATGTACTTCGAAGTACAGACGCAGGGCATGATGGAGCGCATGAAGTGGCCCATCATCATACGCGGAGCAGGCATGATGCTGCTGTATGCCGTAACGGCAGTCTACGCCAACCAGCGCATGCCCTACCGGTTCATGTCGACCTGGGTGTGCATCATGCTCACCGTGCGCATGATTGTAGCACCAGGCATAGGCTCAGCCCTCTACTCAAATGTGCTGCAAGAACGCCAGCAGCACTACATCACCCGCTTTGCCCACGACTACGACCGCACCGAAACAGCCACTGCGGCCCAATACCAGCAGACCGTGCGGGGCATGATGATGCAAGGCAAGAGCGAGACCGAAGCCGAACAGATGGCTGCCATCTCGCTCAAGGGCAAGATACAGGTACAGGCCACACTGACTGCCGTGAAGGAAATGGCGGGCTGGACTTTCTACGGCTGCCTGATCTGCGGAGGACTCATCCTGCTCGTGCCCTGGTCGAAGCGCAAGCTTCCCTGCTACTGATGTCCGGGGACACAGGCATTATGTGGTTATGAGGTTATGGGGTTATGAGGTTATGAGGTTATAAAGTTACGCACGGCGTGGCAGAAGGCTCCGCCGCCCAGTGAGTGACTTTATGACCTCATAACTTATTCTCCCATCCCCCACGACCAAGGGCCCATCACCCGGGAACAGCCACCAGACAGCCTCCCAGAGGCCAAAACAAAACGCTTTTTAACGCGATAAGCTGAGTTTTTAAAAGTGGACTTTGAAAAAACGCCTCTTTACTTGTGCGTTCCAAAACAATTATTTAAATTTGCGGCTGTACTGCCTACCTGTACCGCATCAGGGCATGAAATTGCCTGCAAACCCAGTGCCCGATTCCTGATAGGGACTGGCCCGAAGGACTGCTCCGACAGCCTCCCCACAGCAGGAAACGCTCCGGCCCTGACGTGCCATTGAGCTATTAACCCATAAAAAACGCAATCAAAATTCATTCACTCATTTAATAACAACCATGAACAACGTAAAAAGAGTTTACACGTTTGGTAACGGTAAGGCCGAAGGCCGTGCCGACATGCGCAACGAGCTGGGCGGCAAAGGTGCCAACTTGGCTGAAATGAACCTTATCGGCGTCCCCGTGCCCCCGGGTTTCACCATTACCACTGATGTATGCAACGAATATTACGAAATCGGCAAGGACCAGGTGGTTTCCCTGCTGAAGGAAGAGGTTGAAAAGAGCCTCCACCTCGTTGAAGAACTGATGAACAGCAAGTTTGGCGATGTGGAGAATCCGCTGCTTCTTTCTGTTCGTTCGGGTGCCCGCGCTTCCATGCCCGGTATGATGGACACCATCCTCAACCTGGGTCTGAACGACGAAGTGGTTGAAGGCCTGGCACGCAAGACTGGCAACCCCCGCTTTGCCTACGATGCCTACCGCCGTTTCGTACAGATGTACGGAGACGTGGTGCTCGGCATGAAGCCCGTCAACAAGGACGACGTCGACCCCTTCGAAGCCATCATCGAAGAGGTGAAGAAGAGCAAGGGCGTAAAGCTCGACAACGAACTCGAAGTCGAAGACCTGAAGGAACTCGTTGTACGCTTCAAGAAGGCCATCGTTGAACAGACCAAGAAGGAATTCCCCACCGACCCCATGGAACAGCTCTGGGGTGCCATCTGCGCCGTGTTCGACTCTTGGATGAACGAGCGCGCCATCCTCTACCGCAAGATGGAAGGCATCCCCGCCGAATGGGGTACCGCCGTAACGGTAATGGCCATGGTGTTCGGCAACATGGGCAACACCTCTGCAACCGGTGTATGCTTCAGCCGCGACGCCGCCACGGGCGAAGACCTCTTCAACGGCGAATGGCTCGTTAACGCACAGGGCGAAGACGTTGTTGCCGGTATCCGCACACCGCAGCAGATCACGCTCGAAGGCTCTCGCCGCTGGGCTGAACTGCAAGGCATCACCGAAGAGGAACGCAAGGCCAACTTCCCCTCCATGGAAGAGGCTATGCCCGAAATCTACCGTCAGCTCGATGCCATCCAGACCAAGCTCGAAGAACACTATCACGACATGCAGGACATGGAGTTCACCGTTCAGGAAGGCAAACTCTGGTTCCTCCAGACCCGCAACGGCAAGCGTACCGGTGCTGCCATGGTAAAGATTGCCATGGACCTGCTCCGTCAGGGCATGATTGACGAAAAGACCGCCATCGAACGCTGCGAACCGCAGAAGCTCGACGAACTGCTCCACCCCGTGTTCAGCAAGGAAGCCCTGGCCAAGGCCAAGGAACTCACCCGCGGACTCCCCGCCAGCCCCGGTGCTGCCTGCGGACAGATTGTATTCTTCGCTGAAGACGCTGCCAAGTGGCACGAAGACGGCCACAAGGTAGTCATGGTACGTATCGAAACCTCACCCGAAGACCTCGCCGGTATGGCAGTGGCCGAAGGCATCCTCACCGCACGTGGCGGTATGACCTCTCACGCCGCCGTAGTGGCCCGCGGTATGGGCAAGTGCTGCGTCAGCGGTGCCGGTGCCATCAATGTAGACTACAAGAACCGCACGGTTGAGATTGACGGCGAAGTGCTCCACGAAGGCGACTTCATCTCTATCAACGGTACCAACGGACGTGTATACAAGGGCGAAATCAAAACACAGGCTGCCGAACTCTCCGGCGACTTTGCCGCACTGATGGACCTCTGCGCCAAGTACACCCGCCTGCAAGTACGCACCAATGCCGACACACCCCACGATGCACAGGTTGCCCGCAGCTTCGGTGCAGTAGGTATCGGTCTGTGCC
>CAMBOH010000010.1 GCA_945869305.1 uncultured bacterium | reverse complement strand
GACCAGACCTTCATCGGTGCCGTGCTGACCGCCATCGGTTACTCCATCAACGACAAGGTGGTAGTATTCGACCGTATGCGTGAGAACCTCGGCCTCTATCCCACGCGCGACACGCGCCGTCTGTTCAACGAATCACTGAACAGCACGCTGTGTCGTACGATCATGACGTCGCTCACCACCCTGTTGGTGCTCTTCTGCATCTTCTTCCTCGGTGGCGACAGCATCCGCTCGTTTGCCTTTGCCATGATTCTGGGTGTAGTGTTCGGCACCTTGTCGTCTATCTTCCTGGCTGCCCCGATTGCCCTGCGTACGCTGGGCCGCAAGCAGGTGGTACACGAAGAAGAGAGCAACAAGTAATCAAATACCCCTCTGAGCGCGGTGTCCACATGCACCGCGCCTGCCCTATCAGGTGCGAGTGGGGACAATGGGCCAAGTCTGTTTGGCCTGTTGTCCTCACTCGCACTTTTTTGTCGGGTCTGACAGGCGCATGGTCCCCGAATCGCGTGCCGGCACAGCAGCCTTCTGTCCTTGGAATGATGCAAGAAGGGCTCTCTCACGAACAAGCCCTTCAGCCAACCCTTCAGCCTGCGATAAGGCCGGATGCAGGCAAAATGGTCTCTTCTCAAGGGTTGTCTCAGGCAAAACAGAGGCTGGGCTAAGCGTGACAACCCGACGGGTTGTTGCGCCGAAGCCCGGACTTGTAGGTCATGAATCAGGAGGGTCCGGAAACAGCGTGGATGCTGAAGACTACCTGTCAGGCTGAACCTTTCTGAAGGGTTTGAAAACAAAACCCTTCAGCCTGTTTCCTACTGAAAATCAACGAGAATAAAAGGTTGGCTGAAGGGTTGAACGATTTTTACAAGGATAAAAACACGTATATAGAGCGAACCATTTTGGGATTATGCTATACATCCGGTACCCAGCTTGGCCCGTTTTATGGTTTTCTTCCTAAAGACAAAGTCTCCAGCTGGCATCCTGATTGCCCAGCTCGACTTGATTTATAGCTCTCTCCCTATAGACTACCGGCCGACTTATTTGATTTTGGAAATGGTGGGTCTGAAGTCTGGTCTTACAGGGTTTCGGACAGGACCTATATGTTTTGTTTTTTCCCGTCCAGCAACCAAAAGCGACAACGGACAGTCCTGACACGCCGTTGTTTCACCGGAGTCCGTTGCCATCAGTCGTATATGAGAGCAGATGCGTTTGCTGGTACGTTTTCCGAAATAAAACGTCGAAATTTTGCCTAAACGACTATTTTTTCTTGCCTAATCGTACGAAGACTTTCACTCAATGAGCGTTTTTGTACCTTTGTCCCAACTTTAATAGCTGTCAAAAACATTTTCCAAAATCAATCATCATGAAAAAATTCCTTCTTCCATTCATGGCCTGCGTCATGATGTGGTTGCTGCCTATGGTCTCACAGGCGGCCATCACTCCGTCCATGCCAACTAACGGCGATGGCACGAGCAGTAATCCTTATCAAATCTCGACAGCCGCTGAACTATACTGGTATGCTGCGCTTGTCAACGGTACGCTGACAGACGGTACGGCCCAGAATCCAGCCGCCTGTGCGAAGCTCACGGCCAACATAACCGTGAACTCCGGCGTGCTGAATGCTGACGGTACACTGTCGGCCAACAGCAGCGGATTCACCCAATGGGATCCCATCGGCGTTTACGAAAGTGAAGAAAAAATGTATACGGGTACCTTCGACGGCAACGGTAAGACCATCAGCGGATTGTATGTCAATGATGCGGAAAAATACAATGTAGGTTTGTTTGGACTCATTAACGGCACTGTGAAGAATGTAGGCGTTGTAGACTCCTATTTTAATGGTTACCAGAACGTCGGTGGCGTATGTGGGTTCAATCAAATGGGGATCATTGTCAACTGTTATCACTTGGGTACGGTAGTGGGAAATCAATTTGTAGGAGGTATAAATGGCTATAATCGCTATGCTATCATTGCCAACTGCTATTATTCGGGGTCTGTCAGTATAACGGGCAGCAATGCATCCTTTGCTGGCGGTGTGGGTGGCATATTAGACTTTGGAAAAATAGAAAATTGCTACTTCAACAAGGACAAATGTTCGGAGAATATAAGCGGGTACATTGAATCCGATGGATCGAGTTCGTACATGGGTAAGACTACAGCCCAATTCCAGAGCGGAGAGATTGCCTATCTCCTTTCGAAGGGCTGTACCGTCAGTGACCGGATAGACAATGTATCCGGAGCTGTCAACTTGAAAGGCGGCTTCTTCGACGGCTCTGAATGGGGACAGTCTTTGGGCACAGACACTTACCCTGTCTTAGGTGGCAAGGAAGTGTTCTATGGACGCGTCAACTGCCTGACCAGTGAGGAGGGTTACTCGAATTCATCGACACCGCATGACTACGACAATAAAGGCTTCTGCACCCGCTGCGACGGCTATCAGCCGGCAGAGTACGTAAGTGAGAGTCATCATGCGGAATTGCTGCCAGAATATCGGGATTATTACGCCATTGAAAACGCCGGCCAGCTCTACTGGCTTGCAGACCAGGTAAACAATCAAAGGAGAAATGGCTTGGATGCTGTATTGACGGCGCACATCACGGTGAACAGCGGAGTGATAGACAGCAACGGAGAGTTGGCTTCCAGCACCAACAGTTTCAGGCCGTGGACCCCCATTGGTTGGCGCACCGATACCGAGAAAATTCTTTACAACGGAATTGTTGACGGAAGGAACTATCAGATTTCGGGACTGTATATCAATGATGAGTCTGCTGACCATGTGGGTCTTTTGGGATATACAATTGGCACGGTCAGGAACTTGGGCATTATGAGCTCCTACTTCAAAGGTCGCACCAATGTGGGTTCGATGTATGGATATGGTAGTGGTCGAATTGTCAATTGCTTCTCTTATAACTGCCAGGTGCATGGCAATGAATGTGTAGGCGGCATGTTCGGAAACAGTTATGGCACTACCTCCCTAATGTGTAACAGCTATTTTGTCGGCACAGTCAGCGGCACGAATCATGTCGGAAGCATGTGTGGTTACTCCGCTCAGGCAAACACCATAGCCAACTGTTATTACGACAAGGAGAAGAGCTCGATTGGCGGCATCGACGGGGCTGATGTGGCGGGTCAGGCTGAAGGAAAGACCAAGGCAGAGTTCCAGAGCGGTGCGATAGCCTATCATCTTTCACAGGGATGCACCGTCGATGGCGAAGAGTATGCAGGTACAGGTTGGGGACAGATACTCAACTGGCTGGACTATCCTCTTCTTGGCATCCCCCAAAAGGTGTATTATGGCTACGACACCTGCGATGAGAATGCCGACATGGTATATACCAATCAGGTAGTAACCGACAGGCGGCTTGACCACAGTTTTGGAGAGCATGGTTTCTGTACGGCTTGCACCACGGGCTATCAGCCAGCTGAGGTGGTGAGTGCCACCCATCATGCGGAGCTGGCAAAAACCCATGCAGGCTACTACGCCATCGAGAACGGTGGCCAATTGAGCTGGTTCGGCAGACTGGCCGGCAAAGACGGTACGGTGAACGGCGTACTCACGGCAGATGTTGTCTTGAATACAGGCGATTTGCTATCTTACAACGGCGTAAGCGAAGTGACATGGCGCACCTGGGATCCTATCGGTAATGGCTATTCAGGCAAATTCGATGGCAACGGACATACTGTCAGTGGTATGTTCATCAACAATATATCGCAAGACTACGTTGGCTTGTTCGGTGTGTTGAATACCGGTGCAATCGTGAGCAATGTCAATGTGGAGAATTTCTATATTTTTGCTGATATGTATGTCGGCGGAGTGTGTGGCACCAATAATGGCACCATCGTCAATAGCCAGTCAAATGGCATGATTTACGGGTACCTGGAAGTTGGCGGTATATGTGGTAGGAATACAGGAAGGGTAGAAGACTGTATCAGTGATACCGAAGTGGGGTATTATGGAAATGATCCCGTGCGTTTCGGCGGGATTAGCGGTACCAATCGCGATAACGGTACGCTCATCAATTGTACCAGTAAAGGCTCGGTCAATGGAGGCTTATATGTTGGTGGAGTGACTGCACTCAATTACGGCACCATTACCAACTGCAAGTCCTCCGGCTCGGGCATTCATGGAGTTCTGTATGTGGGCGGCGTGAGCGGAATGAATTATGAGGCAGGTGTCATTACAGGCTGTAAGAACTCGGCGACGGTCGGCACCAGGGTCAGTGCCGAAATCGATTACGATTATGCAGGCGGCGTGTGCGCATATAACCTGAACAGGATTGAATATTGCGAGAGTCAGGGAATAGTTGAGGGGGATAAGTGTATAGGCGGTATTTGCGGATACAACAAGGGAACACTCAGCCATTGCAAGCACTACGGCAGTCCTTCTGTTATTGGCCAATACGATGTAGGAGGTGTGTGTGGAGAGAATGATAAGCTTGGCAAGATAGAATTCTGCAACAACAGCGGTGGGGTCGCAGGGTCTGGTCCAACCGTTTCTGCAACCAGCCATTGTATCGGCGGTGTGTGCGGAACGAATAACGGAAATATCACCGGCTGTTTCAACACGGGCGTCATCGAAGGTACATTCGAACTGGGCGGCCTTTGTGGAGAGAACAATGCCAACATCACTAACAGCTATAATCGGGGACAGATTTCCGGAAGCGAAAAGGTAGGTGGCCTGTGCGGATATAATACAAGTGATGGGCTTCTCAGGAATTGTTATAATGCAGGTGTGGTTAAACTGGAATCTGCAATTGAAATAGCGGTAAAAACCCTTGGTAACGTAAGCGGAACCAACAGTGGGACTTTATCCAACTGTTATTACGACAAGACGGTATGTGATGCAGCTGGTATATATAATGCGACAGACGAGGAAGGAAAGGTTGTGGGCAGAATCACGCCCCAGTTCCAGAACGGCGAGGTGGCCTGCCTGCTTACGCAGGGCACTGACGGTTCGGTCTGGGGCCAGCAGCTCGGAGCGGACACTTATCCCATTCTGGAAAGCAGCTACAAGATTGTAAGGGCGGCACAGGACGGAGCGAACGAAAACTTCTGGGCCACGTTCAGCAATCAGGAGGCCGATGTCGAGCTTTGTGTACCGTCGGGCCAGTCGCTCACAGTGTATAACGCGACCGTCAGCGGCGGTGTGCTGAATCTGTCTGAACGTGACAACACGCAGGTGGCAAAGGGCGAAGGTGTGCTCCTGCTGGCTGGTGCGGAGTATCTGAACGCAAAGACCAACGAGACCGACGAGCTGTCGCCGGTGGCTTATGCCTTCAACAACCTTGTGGCCACACCCTCTGAAGCACAGACGATTACGGCCGAATCCGGCTACACCCTCTATCGCCTGACCTACAACAACGCATCGACGAAGTCCGGCCTCGGCTTCTATCTCGGTGTGGCGGGCAGCGTGAAGGACGGCTCACAGCTCAAGGCCACGCCAGGCAAGGCCTACCTGAAGGTGGCTGCTACCGAGACGGCCAACGCCCAGGCCTTCATCTTCCCCGAAGGCGGCGAGGTAACGGCCATTGAGGGAATCACCCCTTGGGGCACACAGCCCTCCGGAACAAAAGGCGAAGCCATCTACGACCTCACCGGCCGCAAGGTCAGCCGTGCGGCCCACGGCCTTTACATCCGCAACGGCCAGAAAGTAATCATCCGATAAAACCATCTCTGATATGAAGAAGACTTATATGCAGCCGCAGGTAGCGGTCTACGAACTCGAACCCCAGCAGTTGCTGGCCGAATCGGGTGGCTCTGTTCCCCCTCTGGATTTCACGGAAGGTGGGACACCCGATGACAACAACGAAGAAATGTGGTAACTCCGGCCTGCACTTGACGGGCTGTATCATATAGAAGGATGCTTTCGGAGCGGCTGGTTTGTCCGCTCTGAAAGCATCCTTCTAAACTTTGAACTCTAAACTATGAACTCTAAACTCTAAACTATGAACTCTAAACTCTAAACTATGAACTCTAAACTCTAAACTTTGAACTCTAATCTATGGTTCGCTTCCGCTCTCCAAGAGTCTTGCCACTTCATTTGTGGTCAAATCTGTTGCAGTGGCAATTGTTGCATTGTCCAGGCCCAGAGCCTTCAGACGCTTGATGGTGGCTACCTTTTCAGTCATCGCGCCTTTAGTCAAGCCTTCGGCTATGCCTTCTGCCCGACCTTCAGCCCGACCTTCTGCTATGCCTTCTGCCCGGCCTTCGGCAAATCCTTCTGTTTTGGCCGTGTCCAACACATCGTTTTGCACCATGATGTCGTCCATGTGTGCGTCGTATGCGCGTCGTTCCTTGTCGCTCATGGTCATGTACAACAGGCGTTGCGATGCCTCATGCAGGCCAGGAACAGTCGTGTCCTCCTGTATGCGGTTGTTCTTCAGATAGTCCAGCCATTCGTCGAGCGGGCTCTTTGCCACATCGTCGAACTCGTTGACACGTATGATGTAATATTCCGGGAATACGTCTTCGGGTATGCAGAGCTTTATCTCTTTATCCTCCTTTGTGTTTACCTGAAGCATGTCGCCGGTGTGTATGCCGACAAAGGACGTCTTGCCGTGATACAGATAGTCTGAGCCCTTGCCAAGGTCGAAGTAGAGGATGTTGATGGAGTAGACCTTCTTCACCTTGTCGTATTTCTGGCCTATCTGTATGTGTTCGGTGATAGCCTTCGACACTCCGTACAGCATACGTTGCAGGTAGTACAGCTGGCGTGTCAGCTGTACTTCTACAATGATGATTTCGCCCTTGCTGTTCTTGGCCATGATGTCCACACGGTTGAACTTGTCCTGGGCATTTTCCTGATTGCCTTCGCTCTCCAGAATCTCGCTGATGGTAATCTTTTCGTTCAGCAACACCGTTATCAGTCCTTCAAGCACGGCGAAGTTGGCCTTGTCGCGGAGCATGCGCTTCACGGCCCAGTCAAAGCGGATGTATTTGTTGTTTACCTCCATGGTGTATCCTTTCTTCTTGTGAATGAAAAAGATGGAGCGGGCAGCCCCTATCTGTTGCAAAGGTGATTCTTTTTGCCGAATATCCAAAAGAAACGGCTGGGATTTTAGAAGATATACTTCTCTCGCCCAGGAAGATATACTTCTCTCGCCCAGGAAGATACACTTGCTTTGCCAGAGAAGAAAGCATCGGGCAAGGTGGGTGTGTCCCTTTCAGGCCACAGAAGACTTACAAATGACAAGGACGCCATTGGGACGGTCAGTTCAGCCGCACCAATGGCATCCTTATATACTCTTCACCTCTAAAACAGGGGCGCAATCCCTCTCACTTACCTGACAATGCCCTTTTCGAGGTACTCGGCCAGGTTGGTGCGCATCACGCCGGCGATGTGGTCTGCGGCCACCTTCTGCATGTCGTGCGTCACCATGATCTTCACCAGCTGTTCGAAGGTAGTCGTTTGCGGATTCCAGCCCAGTTCGGTGCGGGCCTTGGTGGGGTCTCCCCAAAGGTTCACCACGTCGGTAGGGCGGTAGAAGTCCTTGCTCACGGCCACCACCACCTTGCCTGTGGCGCGGTCAATGCCTTTCTCGTCGATGCCCTCGCCCTGCCATTCCAGCTCGATGCCGGCATAGTGGAAGGCCAGTGTGGCGAACTCGCGTACCGTGTGCTGCACGCCGGTGGCTATGACGAAGTCCTCAGGCTTGTCGTGCTGGAGTATGAGCCACATGCACTCCACGTAGTCCTTGGCATATCCCCAGTCGCGGAGCGAGTCGAGGTTGCCCAGATAGAGGCAGTCCTGCTTGCCTTGCGCAATGCGTGCTGCGGCCAGCGTGATCTTGCGGGTCACGAAGGTTTCGCCCCGTCGTTCGCTTTCGTGGTTGAACAGGATGCCTGAGCAGCAGAACATATTGTAGGCTTCGCGATACTCCTTGACAATCCAGTAGCCGTAGAGCTTGGCCACGGCATAGGGGCTGTAGGGATGGAAGGGCGTGTTCTCGTTTTGCGGCACTTCCTCAACCTTGCCGTAGAGCTCCGAGGTCGAGGCCTGGTAGATGCGGCAGCTGTGTTCGAGGTGGTTGGTGCGTACGGCTTCCAGTATGCGCAGCACGCCTACGGCATCGACATCGGCGGTGAACTCGGGCGCATCGAAGCTCACCTGCACGTGGCTCTGGGCGGCGAGGTTGTAGATTTCGGTGGGCTGCACCTTGCCCACTATCTTCACGAGCGACATCGAGTCGCCCATGTCGGCATAGTGGAGGTGAAAGTGGGGCTGTCCTTCGAGGTGGGCGATGCGTTCGCGGTAGTCAGTTGAGCTGCGGCGGATGATGCCGTGCACCTCATATCCTTTGGAAAGCAGAAATTCGCTCAGGTAGGAACCGTCCTGGCCGGTTACACCTGTGATAAGGGCTACATTGTTTGTCATGTCGTAGGCGGGGCAGCGCGGTGGCTGCATGGGTGATGAGGTTTAAGTAATTAAGAATGTGCGAAGGTAAGACTTTTTTTACACTTGCCAACGTCCGACGGCCAATTTGTGGGACGTTGAAGCCCGGAGCTCACTCACGGCTCACTCGCTCCAGTGCCACTCGAAGCGTTCGATGTCCTCCTCAATGAGCGGGTGGCCACACTGCACTTCGATGAAGGTGAGGGGCGTGATGGCCTTGATGGCGTGCAGGTGGCCTACGGGGATGACCACCGTTTCGCCGGCACTGACCCGCCGCTCCACGCCGTCGAGCAGGAAGATGCCTTCGCCCTCAACGAAGGTCCAGGTCTCGGCCCGGTGGTGGTGGACCTGGTAGGATATGTTCTTGCCCGCGTTGATGGTGATGCTCTTGGTCAGTGCGTGCCTTCCGTCGGCAAACATCGTGTCGTCGAGCACGCGGTAGGTGCCCCAGCGCCGTTCTTCGTACATGGGGCGTGGCGTGAGCTGCGAGACGGCCTGCTTGATCAGTTCCGCGTGCTGCTTGCTGCACACCAGGATGCCGTCGGGGCAGGCTGCCACCACCACGTCCTTCAGCCCGTCCACGTAGAGCGGGTTCTGGAGCTCGTTGATCACGTGTGTGTTCTGGCAGTGTTCGCCCATCACGGCGTTGCCGATCACGTGGGTGCGCAGCTCGTCGGTCAGTGTACGCCAGGTGCCCAGGTCCTTCCACTCGCCGTCGTAGTGGACCATGCCCATCTCTGTGGCACGTTCCACCACTTCGCAGTCGAAGGAGGTGTAAGGCAGTTCGCCGAAGCGGCGGCGCAGTTCGTCGAAGCGGGTGAAGGGCACGTAGCGCTGCACCGTGGCGAACAGGTGGCCGAGCCTGAAGGCAAACACGCCGCCGTTCCACAGGGCTCCTTCATGAATCAGCTGCTGGGCCTGGTCGACCGAAGGCTTTTCGGCAAAGCGTGCCACGGGGCAGCACGTGCCGCTCCCGGCCGCTCCCGGCACGACGTAGCCGTACTTCGCACTGGGGTAGGTGGGTGTGATGCCCATCAGCACCAGCGGAGCCTCGTCCTGTTCGACGGCTGCGGCCATCTGTCGTACGGCTTCGAAGTAGCCTCGCTGCGTGTAGGCGTCACAGGGCATCACCACCACCACCTCATCGTCAGTACAGCCCTTTTCGAGCTTCAGGTAGGCTGTGGCGAGCGCGATGGCGGGGAAGGTGCCGCGCCGTTCCGGCTCGGTGACAACCGTCACGCGGTCTCCCAGCTGGTTGGTGATGATGTCTTGTTGTGAGGCATTGGTAGCTACGGTGATGTCGGCATGTAGTCCGGCCTCGCCGGCCTGCCTCACCACGCGTTGTACCATCGACTCCATGGTGCCGTCCTCTTTGGGCAGCAGGTAGAGGAACTGCTTGCTGCGTGCCTTGTTGCTCAGGGGCCACAGGCGTTTGCCGCTGCCTCCCGAAAGGAGAATGATTTGCATGTCGCAGAGTTTTTTGGGGGGGAGTAAAAGGGGGAGGGCGCGCCTACCGTTCGGCGCGCATGGGATTTTCCAGAAAGTCCTTGTAGGCCAGCCGGATGCCGTCTTCGAGTTCGGTGCGGTAGGTCCAGCCCAGTGCGGTGGCCTTGCTCACATCGAGCAGCTTGCGCGGCGTACCGTTGGGCCGTGAGGTGTCCCACTCGATGCTTCCCTCGTAGCCCACGACCTTGGCCACGAGTTCGGTGAGAGCCTTGATGGTGAGCTCCTTGCCAGTGCCGGCGTTCACTGTTTCGTTGCCCGAGTAGTGGTTCATGAGGAAGACGCACAGGTTGGCCAGGTCGTCGACGTAGAGAAATTCGCGCAGCGGGCTGCCGTCGCCCCAGCAGGTCACGCTCTTGGCGCCGTTCACCTTGGCTTCGTGGAAGCGGCGGATGAGTGCGGGCAACACGTGGGAGTGTTCGGGGTGGTAGTTGTCGTTGGGCCCATAGAGGTTGGTGGGCATGACCGAGATGAAGTCCGTGCCGTACTGTCGGTTCAGGAACTCGCAGTACTTCAGTCCGCTGATTTTGGCCAGTGCGTAAGCCTCGTTGGTCGGTTCGAGAGCCGAGGTGAGCAGGCACGATTCGGGCATAGGCTGCGGGGCCAGCCGGGGATAGATGCAGCTTGAGCCCAGAAACTCCAGTTTGCGGCATCCGTTCTTCCACGCGCTGTGTATCACGTTCATCTCCAGAATCATGTTGTCATACATGAAGTCGGCCAGCGCGCTTTGGTTGGCCACGATGCCTCCTACCTTGGCGGCGGCGAGAAACACGTATTCGGGCTTTTCGCTGGCGAAGAAGGCTTCCACTTCGGCCTGGCGCGTCAGGTCGAGTTCGCTGTGTGTGCGCGTAATGATGTGGTCGTAGCCTTGCCGTTGCAGTTCGCGCACGATGGCACTGCCCACCATGCCGCGGTGTCCTGCCACGTAGATTTTAGAGTGCTTGTCCATGATTGGTGTAAGATTGTTTGATGTTTCAGGCTTCTTTCCTGGGGTGATGAGGTCATGAGGTCACGGCTCAGCCCAGAGTCCCGGCGGGCTTCCCGCCACCTGAGGCGTAGCCTTGCAGGCCCATGACCGGCAGTGGTCGCCTCACCTCACCTCGATCCGCGAGCTGCTCGCGCCGGGCTGCCGGAGCAGCCGTATCTGTGGGGCGATTTGGGAGCGGATTTGTTCGGTGTGGCTGATGACGCCGACTTTGCGTCCCTGCGCGTTCTCCAGGTGGGAGAGGGCAGTCATCACCAGGTCGAGCGACTCGCGGTCGAGATTGCCGAAGCCCTCGTCGATGAAGAGCGAGCCGATGGCCAGGTTGTCGCTTGAGAGCGAGGCAAGCCCCAGGGCCAGGGCCAGACTCACCACGAAGGTTTCGCCTCCCGAGAGCGACGACACGTAGCGGTGCTCGTCAAACATGTGGCGGTCGATGATTTCGAGCGTCAGCGTGCCCGGAATGTTGCGCAGCTCATAGCGCGGCGTGAGTTGGCGCAGGTGGTAGTTGGCGTGCTCTACCAGGTAGGCAAAGGTGTAGCTCTGTGCCAGCGTGCGGAAGCGCTTGCCGTCGGCAGAGCCGAACAGTTGGCACAGGCGGTTCCATTCGAGCGCATCGGCCCGGGCCGCTTCCAGGCGGGTGGCCAGTTCTGCGGCCTGTTTCATGCAGTTGTCGTGGGAGAGCAGGTGTGCGTTGGTCAGGCTCAGCTCGCGTTCGGTCTGTTCGAGTCTCAGCCGGCACGCCTCGTGCTCCTGTTCGAGCTGTGCGGCCGTTTCGGCGTGACAGGTTTCGGGGCGGCAGGTCTCGGCCTGCAGCTCGTTGAGTGCCGTGCGTGCCTGTTCGAGGCGGTTGGTGGCCAGCACGCGGTTTTCGCGCAGTGTGTCGAGCCGTTGGCGCAGCTGTTTCCAGTTGCGTGCATCGCTGAACAGGGCATCCAGCTCGGCAAACTGCACCGGCGAGTGGGAGCCGTTGAAGCGCAGCATCTCCATGTCGAGTTGCTGCTGGCACTGCTGCAGCTGTTGCTGGCTTTCGGTCCGGGCCTGCATCAGGTTGTCGCGGCGTCCCTCCAGCACCTTCAGCTGTTCTTTCTGTCTGTCACACTCCTTGCGCACCAGCGTTTCGGCCTCGCGGGCGTTGGCCACCACCAGTTGGAGCCTTTCGGCCTCCTGTTGCGGTGTGCTTTCGCCGAAGAGGTGTCGCAGCTCCTCGTGTTTCCGGTTAAGTGCTTCGCGTGCCGCATCGCGCGTGTCGCGCGAGGTCTTCAGCGTGCGTCGTGCCTCCTCCATGTTGGCCTCGGCCGCCTTCAGCTCTTCGCGCAGCAGTTCTGACTGCCGTTGGGCGTTGTCGAGCCGGGAGCAGGTCTGGTTCCAGTCCTCATGGAGTCCTGTCAGCCTCACGCGCAGTCCGTCGGGGTAGTTCTTCCATTCGGTAAACCAGCCCGAGAGCGTGATCATCTCGTCGAGGTCGGCATAGAGCTCGGCACAGGCGCGGTCCGACTCGTTGATGACCTGCTGCAGGTCTTCGGCCGATGCGGCTGCGATTTGCGCCTCGGTGCGTATCTTGTCGAGATACGTGTGGTTGTCGGCCATGACTCCGTCGAGCGTGGCGATTTCCTCGTTCAGGCGGTTGATGTGTTGCTGGTGGAAGTTGAAGGTCTCCAGCTCCCGGCTGGCCTCGTCGGCGGCCCGTGTCGTGTTGTCGATGAGCAGCTGGATCATCATGCGCCGTGCGTCGCGGTTGACGGTGGCCGAACAGTCGGCAAACGAGTTGTCGAGGTAGGCACAGCTCTGCCACTCCTCGACGTCGGCCTGCTGCCTCCGTTCCAGTTCGGCCAGGCTGTGGCGGTCCGCCTCGATGCGTGCCGCCTCGGCAGCCATGTGTTCGCGCAGCGAAGCCAGCGTGGCGCGCCTTCCCTCCAGGAGCTGCTGCATGTCCTCGTAGTCCTTGTTCAGGCTGGTCAGCAGTTCGCCCAGCTCCCGCTCCGTCTCCGTGTGGTAGGGGTGGTGTGTCGCTCCACAGACGGGGCAGGCCGTCCCCTCCTTCAGCTGCTTGCGCAGCTTCACGATGTTCTGGCTCTGGCTCAGCGTGTAGGCCGTGCTGATGCGCTCGTAGTCCTCCTCGGCGGCCTTCACCGCCGCCTCGGCCTTGGTGGCCTGTAGCTGCAGCTGTGCCAGCTCTGTCTGTTCCCGCTTCTGTGCGGCCTGTTTGTCGGCGATGCGTGCGTAGCCCTCCGAGATGTGTTGCCACAACACGGCGGCCCGTTTCAGAGCCTGCAACCGTGCCTGGTTGTCGGCCGCAGCCTTCTGCAGGTGTGCCGAGTCGCGTCCCTGGTTGGTCTGTCGGTGAATCAGCAGTTCGCTCTTCAGCGCGTTCAGCCGCGCCTGGTTGCGGTGTTGTTCCTGTTCGGCCTTTTCGCCCTGCGTGCGCAGTTCCTGTTTGCGCTTCTGTAGGGCGGCCTGCTTGGTGTGTCCCTCCACGTTGCGCCGGGTCTCGTTGTTCAGCATGGCGAGTTTGTCCTTGATGAGGTCGAGCTTTTCAAACATCAGGCGGTGGACCGAGAGCGACTGCTTGTGGAGCTGCCGCTGGTCGATTTCGTGTCCCATGCGTTCGAGCATCTCCTTCTTCTGCGCCACCAGGTTCTGCCTCGACTCACAGGCCCTCGTGGTCTCGGCCAGTTGTAGCTCCATGCGCTTCAGCTGTTCGGTGGCCACGCTGATTTCGCCCGTCAGCGCATATCCCCGGTTGATGGCATCCGAGCGCAGCTTCAGCTGCTTCTCGGCGTCGGCGGTGCGTTCGGCGGCCACGTCGAGCCTGCTCATCTGGGTTTCGAGCTGTCGCCTGACGCGTTCCAGCGCTTCCACGTTGGCCGCTTCGGTAGCCTTGGCGCGGTCCATGTCGGCGCGTCGCATCACGATTTCCTGGTAGAGCGGCTGTAGCGCCAGCAGTGAGTCGTAGCGTTCGAGCTGCTGTCCGTCGGCCCTCATTTCGGCCCACTGCTTGGTGGCGGTGGCAAAGGCGGCCTCACATTCGGCCACCCGCTGCGAGGCGGTGAAGAAGCGGCCCAGCCATTCCTGCTGGCGGGCCAGCCGGGCCAGCGTCTGCTCCTCAGAGAGCTTAGAGGCCGTGAGCCGCTGTGAGCGTTCGCGTTCGGCGGTCAGTGCCTCGTCGTCGAGTTTGTCGTGGAGGAGTCCTTCCATGCGTGCCTGCAGGGCGTTGGCCTCGGCTTCGGCCTGTGTCGTGTGGGCGTAGATGCGTTGCGAAATCGTGCCGTACACCTCCGTTCCTGTCAGCTTTTCGAGCAGCACGGCCTTGTCGGCGGCCTTGGCCTTCAGGAAGTTGGCAAAGCTGTTCTGGGCCAGAATCACTGTGCGGGTGAACTGTTCGTAGTTCAGTCCGATGGCCTGTTCCATGCGTGCCTGCAGTTCGTTGCGTTCGACCTTCTCCTTCTTGGGTGCGAGCTGCCGCAGGGTGCGTTCGGGCGAGTCGTAGGTGCCAGTGCGCTTCACGCGCACGCTCCATGCCGCCTCGAAGCGTTCGCCCGCCTGGTTGCTGAAGACGACCGTACAGCCGCCTTGCTTCTCGCCGCGGCGCAGGATGCCGGCCCCGTTGCCGGCCTGCACTTGCTGTGCCTTGTCGGTCACGAGTTTCAGGTCCTCCTTCGAAATGTTCTCTGTGTTCTCGAAGCGGGGTGCCTTGTTGTAGAGGGCCAGACACACGGCGTCGAGTATCGTTGACTTGCCTGCCCCGGTGTCGCCCGTAATGGCAAACAGCCCGGCCGAGCGAAGCGGTTCGGCGGTGAAGTCTATCACCTGCTCTCCCTCAATCGACGTGAGGTTGTGCAGTACAATCTTTTCTATTTTCATCCTTGCTCGGAAGCATAATCAGTTGTGTGACAATGAGGTCCGGCCGTCAGAGGCTGTCCTCTTCGGCCTCCTGTGCCGCCTGCCTGAAGCGTTCGGCCAGTGCCTCGGGCATGGCCTCGCCGTAGCGGGCCTTGAAGTGGAGGTTGGCCATCAGCAGGGGGTCGAGAGCCTGTCGTTCGGGCTGCGGGCCAGAGGCGGTAGCGGCCGGGCTTTCGGGTCGCACGCGCAACAGGCGGCAGAGGTGTACGGCGCGGTCGGCCAGCGCCTCACACACTTCGTGCTGCAGGGTCGGTTCGGGCTGTTTCTCCTCCAGCCTGATTTCCAGATAGGGCCAGTCGGCCCCGTCGTCTCCCTTGGCGCGCCGCGGCAGCTGTGCTATCTCGTCGAACACCTCGCTCACCGAGGCCGCAGTGCCTTGTGTGGGGATACACATGAGGTGGCGCAGGGGGTTGTATTCGATGCGGCTCACGCAGGCCTGGCCCGTCTCGTCCAGTTCGACCCACTGTGCGCCGTGGCGGTAGCCCCTTTCGGCGAATGACATGGGCAGGGCACTGCCGGCGTAGCACACGTCGGGGCAGCCCGCCACCTGTTGCGCCTTGTGGAGGTGGCCCAGCGCCGTGTAGGCCACGCCCTTGCCCACCACGCGGGCATCGACGCAGTCCTGCCCGCCCACCACGAGACGCTCGGAGTGTTCGCCCTCACACACGGAGGCGCCGGCGGCATAGAAGTGGGCCGCGGCCACCACGGGCAGGCCGGCAAAGTCGCTGCGCTTCAGGCAGCGGTGCATCTCCTCGAAGAAGAAGCGCAGCCCCTCCTCGGGGGTCATGCCGGCGGGGTAGTCGCCTCCGCGCAGAAAGGGAAGGGCCATACACACGCAGGACGCCTCGTCGTGGCCCAGCTCGGCCAGTGGCAGCAGGTAATAGTCAAAGTCGGGTTCGCCCTTTTCGGTCAGGCGGATGCCGCCCCGCACGTAGATGTTCAGGGTCTTCAGCAGCGAGGCCGGGGCTTCGAGCCTCCCGGCCGAGTCATGGTTGCCTGCAATCACCACCACCTGCAGGCCCTTTACCGCCTGGGTGGCGCGGAGCAGGAAGTCGTAGAGCAGCTCTTCGGCCCGGGCCGACGGGTTGGGCGAGTCGAACACGTCGCCCGCCACGATGAGCGCGTCGGGCCGCCGCTGGACCACCTGCTCCAGGAGCCAGGCGAGGAAGTGGCGGTGTTCCCCGGTGCGGTCGTAGCCGTGGAAGCTGTTGCCCAGATGCCAGTCGGCTGTATGCAGTATCTTCATGTTGGTAGCGTCAAATTTTCGAGCGGCAAATATACTGAATAATGTTTGTTTGCCTATCTTTGTGCCGAATTAAACTTGAAGGGCGTTCCGAAAAACGGGCCGCGCCGGCCGGGCCTCCGACAGTAGCCTATATATATAAGGAGTGTGGCTCGGGCGGCGGCGCACGTTTGCCGGCCTCCCTTCCCATTCATTTACAGCCCCCCTTCCGAAACGATGAATACCGTCAAACAAAGCTGGATGCAGAAAGGCTATGCCGACGAGCCCCTGCCCGAAGGCATCGACCTCAAGGCCGAAATACGCCGGCTGTGTCGCGAAAAGAACGCCATCATTCTGGCCCACTACTACACCGAAGGCGAGATCCAGGACCTGGCCGACTACGTGGGAGACAGTCTCGGGCTGGCCCGCCAGGCGGCCCGCACCGATGCCGACATCATCGTCATGTGTGGCGTACACTTCATGGGCGAGACCAACGCCATCCTCTGTCCGGACAAGAAGGTGCTCGTGCCCGACCTCAACGCCACCTGCTCGCTGGCCGAGAGCTGTCCGGCCGAGGCCTTCAAGGCTTTTGTCGAGTCACACCCCGACCACCAGGTCATCTCCTACGTCAACACCTCGGCGGCCGTCAAGGCGCTGACCGACGTGGTGGTCACTTCGGGCAACGCCCGCAAGATTGTCGACACCTTCCCGCCCGATGCCAAGCTCATCTTCGGCCCCGACCGCAACCTGGGCAACTACATCAACTCCGTCACGGGGCGCAACATGCTCCTCTGGGACGGCGCCTGCCACGTGCACGAGCGCTTCTCGGTCGAGAAGCTCCTGCAGATGAAGCGCGAACACCCCGAGGCCAAGGTGCTCGTCCACCCCGAATGTCGCGGGGCCGTGGTCAAGCTGGCCGACGTGGTCGGGTCGACCGCCGCCCTGTTGCAGTATGCCATCGGGTCGCCGGCCGACACCTTCCTGGTCGTCACCGAGAGCGGCATACTCCACGAGATGCAGAAGAGCTGCCCCGGCAAGCACTTCCTGCCCGTGCCGCCCGACGACAGCACCTGCGGCTGCAACGAGTGCAACTACATGCGCCTCTGCACCCTCCCCAAGGTCTACAACGCCCTGCGCTACGAGTGGCCCACCGTCGAGGTGCCCGCCGAGGTGGCACGCAAGGCCGTCAGGCCCATTGAGCGCATGCTCGAACTCAGCAAGTAACCTTCAAACCCAAGCGTCATGACTGTCAACCAACGTGTCGAGGCACTGCGCAGCTGGATGCGCGACCACGGGGTCGATGCCTACCTGGTGCCTACCTCCGACCCGCACAACGATGAGTACATACCGCCCCACTGGATGTGTCGCGAGTGGCTCACCGGCTTCACCGGCTCGGCCGGAACCGCCATCGTCACCCTCAACCGCGCCGCCCTCTGGACCGACAGCCGCTACTGGCTGCAGGCCGCCGAACAGCTTCGCGACACGCCCTTCGAGCTGATGCGCGAGGGAGAGCCGCGGACCGCCACGCCCATCGGCTGGCTGGCTCGCCAGATACAGGACGGGGCCGACTTCGTCGTGGCCGGGCCCGACGACATGCTCACTCCCTCCACGACCGGCAGGCTGCAGCGTGAGGCCGGACTGACCCTGCGCACAGGGCTGCCCGACGCCTTCGATGCCATCTGGGCCGACCGCCCGGCCCTGCCCGCCGCCCCCATCGTAGTCCAGCCCAGAGAGTGGACGGGCCGCGGGTCGGCCGACAAGCTCCACACCGCCGCCTTCAGCATCGCGCCCAGGCTCAAGGCCGACTGCTACCTCTTCAACGACCTGTCCGACATAGCCTGGCTGCTCAACCTGCGCGGTGCCGACATAGCCTACAACCCCGTGTTTCTGGCCTACCTGGTCTACTCCGGCACGGACGAGAGCTTCGTGCTCTTCACCCACACCGACACACTCACGCCCGAGGCTTACGACGAGCTGCGGCGCAACCGGGTGTCGGTCAGGGAGTACGGCGAGATAACCGACTTCTGCCGCCGCCACAGCGTGCAGGCCGCCGACAGCGTGCCCCTGAGCCTCCCCCTGAGCCAGACCGAACCCCTGGCCAGCCCCGTCGGCCCGATGCGCGCCGTGAAGAACGAGGCCGAGCGCGAAGGATTCCGCCAGGCCATGCTCCACGACGGCGTGGCCATGGTGCAGTTCCTGCGCTGGCTCCAGGAAGAGGTCGGGAGCGGCCGCCACGTGACCGAAATCACGGCTTCGCAGCGGCTGGCCGACCTGCGCGCCGCCCGGCCCGGCTTCTGCGACCTCAGCTTTGCCACCATTGCGGGCTATGCGGCCCACGGGGCCATCGTACACTACGAGGCCGAGCCCCACACCGACGCCCGCCTGCAGCCCGAGGGACTCCTGCTGCTCGACAGCGGCGCGCAGTACGAGAGCGGCACGACCGACATTACCCGCACCATCGCCCTCGGCCCTGTCACCGACGAGATGAGGCGCGTCTACACGCTCGTGCTTAAAGGCCACCTGGCACTGGCCCGCCAGCGGTTTCCCGAAGGAACCACGGGCCTGCAGCTCGACCTCGCCGCCCGAAGCGCGATGTGGAGCCACGGCTACGACTTCGGCCACGGCACGGGCCACGGCGTAGGCTCCCACCTCTGTGTTCACGAAGGGCCACACCAGATTCGCAAGGACCTGCGCGACTGTACCCTCGTGCCCTTTGCCGACGGCATGGTCGTCACCGACGAGCCGGGCATCTATCTGGCCGGACGCTTCGGCGTGCGCATCGAGAACGTGCTGCTCTGCCGCCACGCCCTGCAGACCGACTTCGGCCGCTTCCTCGAATTTGAGAACCTCACCCTCTGTCCCTACGACCTCAGTCCCCTCGACCGCTCGCTGCTCACCGCCGGGGAGCGCGCGCAAATCAACGCCTACCACGACGAGGTGCGCCGCCGCCTCATGCCCCTGCTCACCGACGAGGCCGACCGCGACTGGCTCGTCAGGGCCACCGAGCCCCTGGCATGACGGAGGGACAGTCACCCCATACACCATTCAACCCCACACCTTTCGGCATGGAAACAACCAGACAACAGAAGATAGCCCGACTCATACAGAAGGAGCTGGGCGACATATTCCAGAAGCAGACCCAGGCCACGCGCGGCGTCCTCGTGTCGGTCAGCGCCGTGCGCATCAGTCCCGACCTCAGCATCGCCAAGGGCTACCTCAGCATCTTCCCCTCGGAGCGCGCCGACGAAATACTGGGCAACATCAACGCCAACGCGCGCCAGATACGCTACGACCTGGGCAAGCGCGTGCGCTTCCAGCTGCGCATCATCCCCGAGCTGAAGTTCTTCAAGGACGACTCGCTCGACTATCTCGAACACATCGACGAACTCCTCAAGGGCACCGAACCCCAGGCAGCCCCGACCGAAGGCCATGAAGCGTAACCTGGCCCTGCCGCTGTTCATGGCGCGGCGCTACCTCTTCTCGCGCAAGCGGGTAGGGGCCATCAACATCATTTCGGCCATCTCGGTGGCAGGAGTGGCCTTCGGCACAGCCGCCCTGCTCTGTACGCTGTCGGTGTTCAACGGCTTCCGCGACCTCATAGGCAGCCTCTACACCACCTTCGACCCACCCATCGAGGTGGTGCCCGCCAAGGGCAAGTTTGCCGCTGCCGACGACCCTGTGCTGGCACGCATCGGGGCCCACCCCGAGGTAGAGGCGGCCTCGGCCTGCCTGGAGGACAACGCCCTCATCCTCTTCAGAGGGCGGCCCGTGGTCATCAACCTCAAAGGCGTGGACGACCGCTTCGACGCGGTGACGGGCATACGCTCCATCCTCTACGGCAACGGCTCCTACAAGCTCCACGCCCCCGACGTGAGCTACGGCATCCCGGGCATCGGGCTCGCCTCGGCCATGGGCGGCATTGACTACGGCACCATCCAGATCTGTGCGCCGCGCAAGGGTGAGAAGGTCAACCTCAACAACCCCGGCGAGAGCTTTAACGCCGACGACCTCACCTCGGCCGGCGTGTGTTTCGACGTGCGCCAGCGCAAGTACGACGAGAACTACATGATAGCCCCGCTCTCCTTCGCCCAGAACCTCTTCGAGCAGCCCGGCTGCATCACGGGGCTGGAGCTGAAGCTGAAGCCCGGGGCCGACGTGCAGCGCGTCAAGGACGAGCTGCGCGAGTGGGCGGGCGACCGCTACCTGGTGCTCGACCAGATCGAGCAGCAGCAGGAGGTGTTCAACGTGATGAACATCGAGAAGATGATGGCCTACCTCTTCCTCACCTTCATCCTGCTCGTGGCCTGCTTCAACATCATCGGCTCGGTATCGATGCTCATCATCGACAAGCGCGACGACATGCAGACACTGCGCCACCTCGGGGCCGACGACCGCCTCATCTTCCGCATCTTCCTCTACGAGGGCCGCTTCATCGCCGTGCTGGGCGCCGTGCTGGGCACGCTGCTCGGCCTGACCCTGTGCTGGCTGCAGCAGACCTTCGGGTTCATCAGCCTCGGCTCGTCGGACGGCAGCTTCATCGTCCAGTCCTACCCCGTGAGCATCCACCCCACCGACGTGGTGCTGGTGTTGGCCACCGTCATCGTGGTGGGCTTTGCCAGCGTGTGGTACCCCGTGAAGTTCCTGAGCCGCAAGTTCCTGGTCGCGTGAGGCAGCGCAAGGCAGCTGCCAACAACTCGGCACTTGGTTCGTCCTGAGTGCCGATTAGGAAAAACCAAGTGCCGAGTTGTTTATCCCAAGTGCCGGGCCGCTTCAGGACGCAGCGCCGGGCCACTTCAGGACTTGCGCCCTTCCCCAAAAAAATCACCCAAGAAACAAAAGCATGAAACTGTTGATTGTGAACGGGCCGAACCTCAACCGGTTGGGCCGCCGCGAACCCGGCATCTACGGGTCGGGCACCATGGACGACTGCCTGCGCGACCTGCGCGCACGCTACCCGCACGACGAAATCGGCTACTTCCAGAGCAACTGCGAGGGCACGCTCATCGACCGGCTGCAACAGGCCGACGACGAGGGCGTGGAGGGCATAGTCCTCAATGCCGGGGCCTACACCCACACCAGCATCGCCCTGCACGACTGCATCCGTTCGCTGTCATGCCCCGTGGTGGAACTGCACATCAGCAACGTACACCAGCGCGAGGAGTTCCGCCACCATTCAGTGCTGGCCCCGGCCTGCAAGGGAGTGGTGTGTGGTTTCGGACTCGACAGCTACCGGCTCGCCATCGAGGCACTCAAAGGAGCGTGACCAGACAGCGCGCGCTCCCGATCTGCATAAAGTCCAAACTAAACCAGACCAGACAATGTACAAGAAAACGAAAATCGTGGCCACCATCTCCGACATGCGCTGCGATGTGGGCCTCATACAGCGGCTCTACGACGCCGGCATGAACGTGGTGCGCCTCAACACCGCCCACCAGAATGCCGAGGGAATGAAAAAGGTGATTGACAACGTGCGCGAGGTGTCAAGCCACCTGGCCATACTCGTTGACACCAAAGGACCCGAGGTGCGCACCACCGCCACCGACGCACCCATCGACTTCAAGAAGGGCGAAATCGTGAACATCGTGGGAAACCCCGAACTCAGGACCACGCGCCAGACCATCGCGGTCACCTACAAGGATTTTGTCAACGATGTGGGCGAGGGCGCACACATACTCATCGATGACGGAGACCTCGGCCTGGTGGTGGACCACAAGGCGGGCGACACACTCACCTGCCACGTGGAGAACGACGCCACCCTGGGTTCGCGCAAGAGCGTCAACGTGCCGGGCGTGCGCATCAACCTGCCCGCCCTCACAGAGCGCGACCGCCAGAACATAGCCTTCGCCATCAGCTACGACGTGGCCTTCATCGCCCACAGCTTCGTGCGTTCGGCCGCCGACGTGGCCGAGATACGCCAGCTGCTTGACGCTGCGGGCAGCGACATCCGCATCATCGCCAAAATAGAGAACCAGGAGGGCGTGGACCATATCGATGAGATTCTGGAAGCCGCCGACGGCATCATGGTGGCCCGCGGAGACTTGGGCATCGAGGTGCCACAGGAGCGCATACCGGGCATCCAGCGCCGGCTGGTCGAGAAGGCCATACGCGCCCACAAGCCCGTCATCGTGGCCACCCAGATGCTCCAGAGCATGATCCACAACCCGCGGCCCACACGCACCGAAGTCACCGACATCGCCAACGCCGTCTACTCGCGGGCCGACGCCCTCATGCTCTCGGGCGAAACGGCCTACGGCGACTATCCCGAAGAGGCTGTCAGGGTCATGGCCACCGTGGCCCAGCAGGCCGAGCAGGAGTCTTTCAAGGAGTTTGGCGACATGGACATCCCCCTCTCACCCGACCCCGACGTCACCGAGTTCTTCTCGAAGGAGGCCGTCATGGCCACCAAGCGCATGAAGCTCCGCGCCATCATCATGGACTCCTACACGGGTCGCACCGCCCGCTACGTGTCATCGTTCCGCGGCGAGTGTACCATCCTGGCCATCTGCTACAAGGCCAAGACCGTGCGCCATCTGGCCCTGTCCTACGGTGTCTATGCCATCTATATGCCCATGAAGAGCTACGGCCATGAGTTCCTGCTCGCCGCCCTGCGCAAGCTGCTCAGCGACAACATGCTCAGCCCCACCGACCGCATCTGCTACCTCGGCTCGCAGCGCAAGGAGCAGCGCACCTCGTTCATGGAGATGAACATCGTGAACAACCTCTTCGAGAGCGAAGGCGAGGAGGTCTATCCCAACTGACCGCCGCGCCGGCACCTCACTCCGCCGCCCGCCCTCACATACCCAAGCAATGCCTATGGAAACGCTCGACGACTATGTAGCGCGCCACTCCACGCCGCCCGACGACTACCTTCACCGCCTCTACCGCGCCACCCACCTCCACCTGCTGCGTCCGCGCATGGCCTCAGGGCCCGTGCAGGGCCAGCTGCTGCGTATGCTCATGCAGATGGTGAGGCCGCGTACAGTGGTCGAAATCGGCACCTATTCGGGCTACTCGGCCCTGGCCATGGCCTCGGGCATGCCGCGCGGTAGCGTGGTCCACACCTTCGAGGTGAACGACGAGCAGGAGTGCTTCACCCGTCCGTGGCTGGAGGGCGCGCCCTACGAGGCGCGCGTAGAGATGTGGGTGGGCAACGTGTTCGAGTTGTTGCCGCCCATGCAGCTGCAGGTCGACGTGGCCTACATCGATGCCAACAAGCGCGAGTATGTCGACTACTACGACCTGCTCATGCCCTTCATGCACAGCGGCTCCCTCCTGCTGGCCGACAACACGCTCTGGGACGGCCACGTGGTCGACCCGGCCTATGACCGCGACGCGCAGACGCTCGCCATACGCCGCTTCAATGACCATGTAGCCGCCGACCCGCGCGTCGAGCAGCTCATACTCAGCGAGCGCGACGGACTGACCCTCATGCGCGTCAGGTGAGGGGAGGAGGTGGCCGCCTCTCTGCGGCTTTTTGCGGCTCCCCGTCGTGGCCTGTAGCCCTCTATGGCTCCCTGTGGCCGTCAGCAACAGGCGGGAGATCGTCAGAAATCGCCGTCCTGACGGCAATAAATCGCGAAAAGCCTTGTGTTATAGCCAAGAAAGGCCCAAATTTGCTGCGTGATTTCCTTGAAAATCCTCAGTAGTGTTGCGGATTTTCAAGGAAAATTCGCAACAGAAACAACAAAAAGCAGAAGGATATGATTGAACGCAAGTTGCAGATTGACCAGGAGTTGGAGGAAAGCAAATCCGCAACCTGTCGGACCGACAGGTTGCGGATTTGCTTATTTCCGGAAGCGTGAGGTAAGGTCGCTGAGCGAACCGTCGGCCTCTACGCGGTAGAAGCGCTGGTTGGTGTGGGGCGAGTCGAGCGCGCCCAGGCGGGCCACATAGGGGCCGAGCTTCAGGTAGTCCAGGGCCCGGGCCAGCGTCTCGCGGTCGGGCTGCCAGGTGCGGCCGCTGTACCAGCCGGTGTGCAGGCGGCCGCCGTAGCGGCGGCGCACTTCGCTGAGCAGGGCGATCACGGCCTGCGGGTCGTTGTCGCCCCCCATCAGCCCCACGCAGGTGATGCTGCCGTCGTAGGAGTCGATGAGCGCATGCAGCCGGGAGGAGGTCAGCTCCTCGCCCAGGTCGCCTTGCAGGTAGGAACTGTGGCAGCCCGGGCAGCCGTTGGGACACAGGCTCAGGTTGACGGCCAGGGTGACCTCGTCGGGGAACTCCTGGAACACGATGTCGTAGGTGGTGTATTTGAGCATGGGGGTGGGGTGGAGCGGTCAGGTACAGAGGGGGTCAGGCTTCGAAGGGTACGCGCTGGTAGTAGCGGCGGGAGGCCTCCTTCTGGCGGTCGAGCGAGAAGTTCGACACGCGCTTCAGGTAGCCGATGATGCGCGTCAGGTAGTCCACGTTGCGCGAGTGGCAGTGGGGACACTCCTTGAGGTGCTGCTTCGTGATGTGGCCGCAGTCGTTACACAGCGTGTTGGGGATGTTGAAGGTGAAGTAGTTGCAGCCCTCCTTGGCGGCCACGCGCAGCAGCTGCCGGTACTGCGGTGCCGAGAGGTGCTCGTCGAGGTTCATGTGGAGGGCCGAGCCGCCGGTGAGGTGCTCGATGTAGCGGCGGCCGTGGAGGCGGAACTTCTCGATGATGTCGGTGTGGGTGTCCTCGACCACGTAGAAGTAGGAGTTGTAGCATTCGCGCGGCACGAAGTAGCCGTCCTCACGGTCCCAGCGGGCGTGTTTCACACCCACGTTCTCGGCCGGAATCATCTCGCAGTTGAACATCACGTCCTTGCTGCGGTACTGGCGGTTCAGCCGCTCGATGAGGCCCAGGATTTCGCCCACGAAGTGTTCGTACTCGGCGTTGTCGCTGATCGTGATGCCCAGACTCTCGGCAGCTTCGACCATGCCGTTCACGCCGATGGTCAGGTATTGACGCTTGAGGTTCACGTAGCCGGCGTCGAAGAGGGGCAGCATGCCCTTGCTCATCATCTCCTTCAGGTTCTCGTTGTAGGCCAGCTGCACCTTGTGCATCAGGTCGATGACCTCGTCGAGGAACTCCACATAGGAGCGTCCCTCGCGGGTGGCCTGCTGCACGCAGCGGTTGAGGTTGACCGTCAGCACGGACTTCGAGCCGGTGCTCACGCCGCCCGCTCCGAGGGTGTAGCTGAAGCCGTTGTCCTGTATCTCGTTGCGCAGGCGGCAGCAGGAGGCCAGCGAGTCGGCGTTGTCGCTCATGTAGGTGAAGAAGCTGTGGCCTTCGGCATACATCTGGGCCGTGAAGTCGCCATACTCCTTGTCGCGCACGTCGCCGTTTTCAGAGAGCAGCGCCATCGTCTCGACGGGGAAGGTGAGCACGGCCTTGGTGCGCTCCTGGTTGAACCACTGCATGAAGCGGCGTTGCAGCCAGTCGAGGGCGGGCCAGTTGGGGCGCGAACCGTCGGGGAAGCGGAACTCGCCGAAGATGCTTTCGAAGTAGAACTGGTCGTAGTAGGAGATGTTCCAGAACACGCTCTGGAAGTTGCGTGCCCCCGTGGGCTGGTTGATGGAGTAGACAATCTGCTCGAAGCAGTCGGTTATCACCTTGTCGATGGACCGCTGGCGCAGCGAGAGGTCGACCACGCGGTCGGGGTGGAGGTAGTAGTCGCTGCCGTATTCCAGCTCGATGAAGTGGCTCATGTACATCAGGAACTCGGGGGTGGCACACGCGCCCGAGAGCATGGACGACACGATGAACACCATGTTGACGAAGCCGCCGCAGAACGACTTGAGGTTGGTCGGCGCGGTCGAGTTGCCGCCGATGTCCTTGGTGCCGTTCAGCAGCCAGGGATACATGGTGATGCTCGCACAGTAGTTGGCCAGCGAGGTCTCGTCGTTCTTGTAGATATAGTGGTTCTTGAGCAGATACATGTAACGGTCCGACAGCTCCTTGCCATACATCTGCTTGATGCGGTCGGTGAGCAGGCGGCGGTTGAGGCGTATGAAGCCCTGCTTGGGCAGCTCGCCGATCAGCGTGGCTATGTTCTTGTTCTCAACGTTGGCGTTGGCGTCGTACTTCGAGCCAGTGGCGGGGTTGGCCGAGTTGCAGTAGTTGATGAGAAATCGGAGCTTGTCGGCCGTTTCGCGGTCGGCCTCGTGCTGCTTGCGGTAGAGCATGAAGGCCTTGGCCACCTGAAAGTGCTGTTCGGCCATCAGGGCGACCTCCACCTGGTTCTGTATGTCCTCCACGCTCATGCCGTTACAGAAGCGGAGCCGCTGCATGATACGGTTGAGACCCTCGGCGTCGATGGCCTTGTGCTGCGAGCGGAACGCCTTGAGCAGGGCGGACTTGATTTTTTCAACGGAGAACGACTCGTTAGAGCCGTCACGCTTGGTGATGAAGAAGTTGTCGGTACACATATCTGAATCTTGTTTGTTTTCGGGGCAGAACGCAGCTCGCGGCGACGGTCGGTGCGCCGGGCGAAATGGAACTTTTCGGAGAACTTTCCGGGCGTGATGTGAATCAAAGTTTTCCGTTTTGGAAAATTCTGTTGCCTGTCAGGGTCGTCTTTTGGCGGCGGCTCGTGTCGCGAAGGTCAGCCGCCGTGAGTCCTGAATGGCTGTGCGTCGGATGTTTGATTGTGACTGGTTTTCATAGTATTACGTTCTTCTCACAGAGCTTCCTGAATCTCTGGAGCAGTCGCCCGAAGCAGGGGGAGAAACCAGCAGCGCGTGAGCGCGAATCGGAAAACTGCGGGCAAAGATAGAGTCAAAAAGTTTTCCGAAAAAGTAAATCGGGCGATTATTTTGACGAAAACTTTTGGGCAAATTAGAGTATCGTTCAAGGCAAGCTGCGCCTGTGGCCTGAGATACAAGGCAAAAGCCTCCGGCCTGCGCTTTCAGCCGGGTTGGAGGAGGACCGCACCCTCCGGGATGCCGCCCCTTTGCTACGCGGAGGCGGACAGCGCTGACCCCGGCACGCGGGCGGCAGCCGGCAGCCCCCCGAAGGCCGCCGGGAGGCGGAAGACAGCCCTTCGGGAACATCCGGCGGCCCGGCAAAGCCTCCCCAAAGCCAACCCAAACCCCTTGCAGCCCAAAGAAAAATCCCATTTTCTTTTGCCCACCATTCGCCTTGCACTACCTTTGCACCCAATTAAAGGTATTAGTTCGTATATGCAAGACATCCGTAACATAGCCATCATTGCCCACGTCGACCACGGCAAGACCACACTCGTCGACAAAATGCTGCTGGCGGGCAATCTGTTCAGAAAAAACCAGAACGCCGGAGAACTCATCCTCGACAATAACGACCTCGAACGCGAAAGGGGCATCACCATCCTCTCGAAGAACGTGTCGATACGCTACAAGGATACCAAGATAAACATCATTGACACCCCGGGACACTCCGACTTCGGCGGAGAAGTCGAACGCGTGCTGAACATGGCCGACGGCTGCATCTTGCTGGTCGACGCCTTCGAGGGACCCATGCCCCAAACCCGCTTCGTGCTCCAGAAGGCACTGCAGATAGGGCTCAAGCCCATCGTTGTGGTCAACAAGGTCGACAAGCCAAACTGCCGCCCCGAAGAGGTCTACGAAATGGTGTTCGACCTCATGTGTGACCTCGACGCCACCGAGGACCAGCTTGACTTCCCCGTGGTCTACGGCTCGGCCAAGAACGGCTGGATGGGCCCCGACTACAACCAGCCCACCGACTCCATCGACTACCTGCTCGACAAAATCATCGAGGTCATTCCCGCACCCCAGCAGCTGGAGGGTACGCCCCAGATGCTCATCACCTCGCTCGACTACTCCAACTACACAGGGCGTATCGCCGTGGGACGCGTGCATCGCGGCACCATCGCCGAAGGCATGAAGTGTGTCATCGCACACCGCGACGGCACCATGGAGAAGACCCAGATCAAGGAGGTGCACACCTTCGAGGGAATGGGCCGGCAGAAGACGCAGGCCGTCGGCTCGGGCGACATCTGCGCCGTGGTGGGCCTCGAAAACTTCGAAATCGGCGACACCATCTGCGACTTCGAAGCCCCCGAACCGCTGCCCACCATCGCCATCGACGAGCCCACCATGTCGATGCTTTTCGCCATCAACGACTCGCCCTTCTTCGGCAAGGAGGGAAAATTCTGTACCTCGCGCCACATCAACGACCGGCTGGAGAAGGAACTGGAGAAGGACCTCGCCCTGCGTGTTGAGCGCACCGAAACAGGCGACAGCTGGGTGGTGAGCGGACGCGGCGTGCTGCACCTCTCCATCCTCATCGAGACCATGCGGCGCGAAGGCTACGAGCTGCAGGTCGGGCAGCCGCAGGTAATCTACAAGGAAATCGACGGACAGAAGTGCGAGCCCATCGAGGAGCTCACCATCAACGTGCCCGAAGAGTTCGCCTCGAAGATGATTGACATGGTCACGCGCCGAAAGGGCGAGATGACTTCGATGCAGAGCCTGGGCGAGCGCGTCGACATCGAGTTCGACATTCCCTCGCGCGGCATCATCGGCCTGCGCACCAACGTGCTCACCGCCTCGCAGGGCGAAGCCATCATGGCACACCGCTTCAAGGACTACCAGCCCTTCAAGGGCGACATCACGCGCCGCCAGAACGGGTCGATGATCTCGCTCGAAGGCGGCACGGCATTCGCTTATGCCATCGACCACCTGCAGGACCGCGGACGCTTCTTCATCAACCCGCAGGAGGAGGTCTATGCCGGACAGGTGGTGGGAGAGCACGTACACGACAACGACCTCGTGGTCAACGTCACCAAGGCCAAGCAGCTCACCAACATGCGCGCCTCGGGCGCCGACGAGAAGGCCCGCATCATCCCGCCGGTCATCTTCTCGCTCGAAGAGGCCCTGGAGTACATCAAGGCCGACGAGTATGTCGAAGTGACACCCAAGTCCATGCGTATGCGCAAGGTCATTCTCGACCACCTGGCCCGCAAGCGCGCCAACCGCGAATAAGCCGCGCGCAGCCCGCCGGACGAGCCCCCGTTTCATTCCCAACAAGCAAGCTAACGAATCAATGGAATACAATTTTAGAGACATCGAAAAGAAGTGGCAGAACACCTGGGCCACCGAACAGACCTATCACGTCGAGCCGAATCACGACAAGCCCAAATTCTACGTGCTCAACATGTTTCCCTATCCCTCGGGAGCCGGCCTGCACGTAGGCCACCCGCTGGGCTACATCGCCTCCGACATCTATGCGCGCTACAAGCGTTCGCAGGGCTTCAACGTGCTCAACCCCATGGGCTACGATGCCTACGGCCTGCCCGCCGAGCAGTATGCCATACAGACCGGACAGCACCCCGCTGTGACCACCGAGCAGAACATAGCCCGCTACCGCGAACAGCTCGACAAGATCGGCTTCTGCTTCGACTGGCAGCGCGAGGTGCGCACCTGCGACCCCAAGTATTACCATTGGACGCAATGGGCCTTCGCCCGCATGTTCGACTCATTCTACTGCAACAGCTGCCAGCAGGCCAAACCCATCGGGCAACTGGTCAGGCAGCTGTCTGAACACGGCACCGAGGGCCTCGACGTGGCCCAGACCGAAGAGCTCCACTTCACCGCCGAAGAGTGGAACGCCATGACCGAGGCGGAGCAGCTGCAGGTGCTCATGAATTACCGCATTGCCTACCTGGGCGAAACGATGGTCAACTGGTGTCCGCAGCTCGGCACCGTGCTGGCCAACGATGAAGTGGTCGACGGTGTGAGTGAACGCGGCGGATATCCCGTAGTACAGAAGAAGATGAAGCAGTGGTGCCTGCGCGTGTCGGCCTATGCCCAGCGGCTGCTCGACGGACTCGACACCATCGACTGGACCGACTCCCTCAAAGAAACGCAACGCAACTGGATCGGACGCTCCGAAGGCACCGAAATGCAGTTCTCGGTGAAGGACAGCGACCTCAAGTTCACCATCTTCACCACCCGCGCCGACACCATCTTCGGCGTGACCTTCATGGTGCTCGCTCCCGAGAGCGAACTGGTGGCCCAGCTCACCACCGAGGCGCAGAGGGCCGAGGTCGAGGCCTACCTGGAGGCCACCAAGAAGCGCACCGAGCGCGAGCGCATTGCCGACCGTCGCGTGACGGGCGTGTTCAGCGGCTCGTATGCCATCAACCCCTTCACGGGACAGGAAATCCCCGTGTGGATTTCCGACTACGTGCTGGCCGGCTACGGCACCGGCGCCATCATGGCAGTGCCCGCCCACGACTCGCGCGACTATGCCTTTGCCCGCCACTTCAACCTGCCCGTCATTCCCCTCATCGAGGGTGCCGACGTGAGCGAAGAGAGCTTCGATGCCAAGGAGGGAACGGTGATGAACAGCCCGCGCGAAGGCGTGACCGCACTCGACGGATTCAGCCTGAACGGCCTGAGCGTCAAAGAGGCCATCGCCGCCACCAAGAAGTTTGTCACCGAGCACAACCTGGGCCGCGTCAAGGTGAACTTCCGCCTGCGCGACGCCATCTTCAGCCGCCAGCGTTACTGGGGCGAACCCTTCCCCGTATATTACAAGGAGGGGCAGCCGCACCTCATCCCCGAGGAGTGCCTGCCGCTCGAACTGCCCGAAGTGTCGAAGTTCCTGCCCACCGAAACCGGCGAGCCGCCCTTGGGCAATGCCGCCCGCTGGGCCTGGGACGAACAGGCGCGCCGCGTGGTCGACAACGCAGCCATCGACCACACCCGCGTGTTCCCCCTCGAACTTTCCACCATGCCGGGATTCGCCGGTTCGAGCGCCTACTACCTGCGCTACATGGATCCACACAACGACCGCGCGCTGGTCAGCGCCGAGGCCGATGCCTACTGGCAGCAGGTGGACCTCTACATCGGTGGCTCAGAGCACGCCACCGGCCACCTCATCTACTCCCGCTTCTGGAACAAGTTCCTGTTCGACCTCGGCGTGTCGTGCAAGGAGGAACCCTTTGCCAAGCTCGTCAACCAGGGCATGATTCAGGGACGCTCCAACTTTGTCTACCGCATCAAGAACACCAACACCTTCGTCAGCCTCGGCCTGAAGGACCAGTACGATGTCACTCCGCTCCATGTCGACGTGAACATCGTGCAGAACGACCTGCTCGACCTCGAAGCCTTCAAGGCCTGGCGGCCCGAATATGCCTCGGCTGAGTTCATACTCGAAGACGGCAAGTACGTGTGCGGCTGGGCGGTAGAGAAGATGTCGAAGTCCATGTACAACGTGGTGAACCCCGACATGATAGTCGAAAAGTACGGCGCCGACACCCTGCGCCTCTACGAGATGTTCCTCGGTCCCATCAGCCAGAGCAAGCCCTGGGACAGCAACGGCATCGACGGCTGCTTCCGCTTCCTGCGCAAGGCGTGGGCACTCTTCTACCCCAAGAACGGCGATTGGGCCGTGACCGACGAGGCACCCACCCGCGAGAACCTCAAGACGCTGCACAAGCTCATCAGGAAGGTCACCGAGGATATCGAGGAATTCTCCTACAACACCGCCGTGCCCGCCTTCATGATTGCCGTGGGCGAACTGGCGCAGCAGAAGTGCACGAGCCGCGACGTGCTCGAACCCCTGGTGGTATTGCTCGCTCCCTTCGCACCCCACATCTGCGAAGAGCTGTGGCACAGCCTCGGCCACGAGGGCTCCGTGTGTGATGCCCGCTGGCCTGAGTTCGACGAACAGTATCTCAAGGAAGACAGCGTCACGCTCTCCGTCAGCTTCAACGGCAAGACGCGCTTCACGCTCGACTTTGCCGCCAATGCCTCGAAGCAGGACATCGAAACCGCCGCGTTGCAGTCGCCCCAGTCACAGAAGTACCTCGAAGGCAAGCAGGTGGTCAAGGTGATTGTCGTGCCCGGACGCATTGTCAACATCGTTGTCAAGTAGCAACCACTCCTTATTATATATATAATGTAGCGCTTTATGGCTTTCAAAGTCTCCATTCTGCAGGACGTTCGCGACTACGTGGTCATCACAGTCGGCCTGCTCATGTACGCCGTGGGGTTCACCTGTTTCCAGCTCCCCTATGAAATCACTACGGGCGGCCTGGCTGGTGCCGGTGCCGTGATTTTCTACGCCACGGGCTTCCCGGTGCAGTACACCTTCTTCCTGGTCAACATCATCCTGCTCGCCATTGCCGTGAGGGTGCTGGGTTGGCGGTTCTGCGTGAAGACCATCTATGCGGTGTTCATGCTCACCTTCCTCCTCGGCACTGTACAGGAGGTGATGATTTACCTCGCCTCCCACAATCCCGGGATGTTCGTCAATATCAACCCGCGCAGCGGACTGCCCCAGGTGGTCACGGACAACATCACGATGTCGTGTATCATCGGTGCCGCCATCGAGGGCCTCGGAATCGGCCTCGTCTTCCTCAGCAACGGCTCCTGCGGAGGCACGGACATCATCGCGGCCATCATTAACAAGTACAAGGACGTGACCCTCGGCCAGATGATGATGCTCTGCGACCTCGTCATCATCAGTTCGTCGTTCTTCACCCCCACGGGCAGCGTCGACAAGCTGCTCTACGGCTACACGACGCTCATCATCACCAACCTGCTCCTTGACTACGTGGTCGACCGCGGCCGCCAGTCAGTGCAGTTCCTCATCTTCTCGCGCCGCTACGACGAGATTGCCTCGGCCATCAGCGCCACCCACCGCGGCGTGACCGTGCTCAGCGGCCAGGGATGGTACACCAAGCAGGAACGCAAGGTGCTCGTCGTGCTGGCCAAGAAGCGCGAGAGCACCAACATCTTCCGCATCATCCAGGGCATCGACCCTGCCGCCTTCGTGTCGCAGTCGAAGGTTATCGGCGTGTTTGGCGAGGGCTTCGACCGCATCAAGGTCAAGGCCGAAAAGAAGTAATCCATTCTCTTTCGTTCGCTCCATGCTGACCCTCGTTCCCCAAGGCGGCCTGTGCAACCGCTTGCGCATCCTGTTGTCGGCCATCCAGGCCAAAGCCCAGGGGGTGCAGCCCATCCGCGTAGAGTGGGGGCGCGACCCTGAGTGCAGCGCCTGGTTCGAAGAGCTCTTCGTGCCCGTCGACATGGGTGGCTTCCGCGTGGTCCACCGCCACTGGTGGGCTGCGCCGCGCACGCGCCGCAACCTGTGGCTGCCCGTGCTGCTCAGGCTCTTCATGGGCTACCGCGTGCAGCGCGCCAACTACCGGCCCGCCACCGACGACGACTTCTTGCGGCTCGTGCGCCGCGGCGGACGCGTCTACCTGTCGGGCGGCTATGCCCTCTGCCACTATTCGCCCGACTGCGTGGCCCGCCTTTGCCCGCGGCCCGAACTCATGCAGCGCATCGAACGCATCAAGGCCCGCTTCGGGCGCAACACGGTGGGGGTACACATCCGCCGCACCGACAACACCGTGAGCATGGCCCACAGCACACCCGAGGGGTTCCGACGCGCCATGGACCGCGAAATCAAGCGCGACTTCAATGTGCGCTTCTTTCTCGCCACCGACGACGAGGCGCTCAAGTCCACGCTCATGCAGGAGTACCCCGACCGCATCATCAGCCAGCGCGCACCCCTGCGCCGCGACACCCTCGAGGGCATGGGCGCGGCGGTCGTCGACCTGTGGTGTCTCTCGGCCACGCGCAAGCTCATCGGCTCCTACTGGAGCTCCTTCACCGACACGGCGGCCGAACTCACGGGCATACCGCTCGAAGTCGTGCGCGAATGAGCGCACACCGGCTCCCTTCTCTCTAACAACCCCTACCCATGCAAATAGTCTTCGCCACCAACAACGCGCACAAGCTCGCCGAAATACGGGCCATCCTGGGCCGCGACATCGAAATCCTCAGTCTGTCCGACATCGGTTGTCACGACGACATTCCCGAAACCGCCGACACCCTCGAAGGCAACGCCCTCATCAAGGCGCGCTGGGTGAAGGAACGCTACGGCCACGACTGCTTTGCCGACGATACGGGCCTGGAGGTCCAGGCACTGGGCGGAGGACCGGGCGTACACACCGCACGCTATGCCTATCCCGACCGCCATGACCCTGTGGCCAACACGCGCAAGCTGCTGGCCGAACTGAGCGGCAGCGACAACCGAAAGGCCCGCTTTCGCACTGTCATTGCCCTCATACAGGGCAACGAGGAGCACCTCTTCGAAGGCATTGTCGAGGGTGAGATTGCCACTGAGGAGCGCGGTACCGAAGGCTTCGGCTACGACCCCGTGTTTGTGCCCGAACAGCTGGGCCAGACCTTCGCCGAACTCGGTGTGGAGGTCAAAAACGGCATCTCCCACCGCGCCCGCGCCGTGAGCCGCCTTACCGACTTCCTCTTGCGCGCCCGCTCCTGAGCCCCCTGTCCCGGGCTCCTCACTGAGTCTTAAACCTCCGTTCCGGTTCAGCCCCCCCTCCGCCCCTGACCTCCGTTTTCCGAAGTTATGCTTCGGGACTCCAAGCCTCCTAACCAAGCCCTTCCCCATGAAGCTCCTACTCCTCCTGCTCCTTCTCATCCTGCCCTGTGGCAGGTTGCGCGCGCAAACCGCCGAGCCCTCCCTGTGGTCCATGCACCTGGCCTACCACGATGCCACGGCTGTCGTGTGTCACGGCTCCGTGCTCTATGCCCTTTTCAACGGCAACCTGCTCGCCTACGACACCGCCGACGGCTCCGTGCAGCTGCTCGACAAGACGAGCGGCCTGTCGGACAAGTCCATTTCGTTCATGGCATGGAGTGAAACGCAGCGTTGCCTCGTGCTGGTTTATGCCAGCAACAACATCGACCTGCTCTACGCCGACGGTTCCGTGCTCAACATTCCGCAGGTGATGAACTTCACCGATGCGACCATAGTGGTCAAGAACCTCTGCGTGGCCGGCGACTGGGCCACCCTCTCCACCTCCCAGGGCGTAGTGCTGCTCAATCTGGCCCGGGCCGAAATAAAGGGCTACTATCAGCTCGGCCAAGCCGTGACCGATGCCGTGGTGCTCGACAACGAGGTGTTCCTTAGCACCTCCGGCGGCATCTTGCAGGGCAAAATCACCGACAACCTCTACGACGTGTCGCAGTGGAAGCAGGCGTTCTCCATCACCGCGAACCGCTTCCTGCCCGCGCCCGACGGCGGAGCCTACCTCCTCGTGCCGACCAAGACGGGCGTGAACGACAACTATGCGGGCGTGTCCTACATCGGCGTGCCTGCACCCGATGGCATCCGCCCGCTCAACCGTGTCACCAGCATGCCCATGGTGGCCGGAGCCGTGCAGCAAAACCGCATTGTCTTCGTGGGCGGCGGCTTTGTCATCACCGTCAACCCCGAGAAGCCTCTGGCCGAGGAGTGCCGCGTGAAGTCCGGCCTGGCCAGCCTCAGCGTTGGCTACACCAACGATGGCACCGTCTGGATTGTGCGCACCGACAAGACGCTCGTCAACGCCAAGGTCGACGTGGCCGAAAAGACTTTTACCGAGACTGGCGTGAAGGTAGGCGGCTATGGGCCGCGCCGCGACTATTGCTACAAGATAGACTACGTCGGCAACCGCCTGCTCGTGGCCGGCGGACGCATGGACTACTCGGCCGGCCTGCAGTTTGAGCCCACCGCCATGGCCTATGAGGACGGCGAGTGGACCTTCTTCCAGGAGTCGGGTTTCTCGCTCAACGACAAGGCCCTGTTCCGCAACGTCACCTCCATCGCCCAGGACCCCGCCGACGACACCCACCACTTCGTCTCCTGTACCTCAGGCCTGCTGGAGTTCCGCGACTTTGAGTTCGTCAAGCACTACAACGCCTCCAACTCTCCCATCGAAGTAGCGCCGGGCGGAAGGAACAACCCCAACTATGCCATTGTCGACGGTCTGGCCTACGACAGTCAGGGCAACCTCTGGATGACGAACTACGAAATGGACAACGTCCTGAAAGTCCTCTGCCACGACGGCGAATGGGGCTCGCTCAACGACCCCGCCTTCTCGGCTGTCTCCACGCCCAAGCAGGTCTGTGTCGACTCCGACGACCGGGTATGGGTCGGATCGCTTCGCACCACGGGCGTACACCACTCGGGAGTATACGCCCTCGACTTCAACGGCACACCGGCCGACGGTTCCGACGACGAAGGCGTCTATCGCATCTCCGCCATCAACGAGGACGGCACCATGTGCAGCTTCGAAACGGTCTACGACATCCGCGAGGACCTCAACGGACAAATCTGGTTCGGCTGCGGCCAGGGCGTCTTCGCTGTCCAGAACCCTGCCGATTGGTTCCGTGCCACGGGATTCAGCATCTACCAGCCCAAAGTGCCCCGCAACGATGGCACCAACTATGCCGACTACCTGCTCACAGGCGTGCCCGTCACAGCCATCGCCGTCGACGGCGGCAACCGCAAGTGGCTCGGCACTCTCGGATCAGGCATATACCTCGTCAGCCCCGACGGCTCCGAAGTGATTGAGCATTTCCAGACCTCCAACTCGCCCATACTCTCCGACAACATCTACTCGCTCGCCGTCAACCCCACCACGGGCGAACTCATGATAGGCACCTACCTCGGTCTCTGCTCCTATCGCACGGGCATCGTTCCCGCCCAGCCCCAGCTGACCAAAAACAACATCAAGGTCTATCCTAATCCTGTGAGGCCGGGCTATAGCGGAAAGGTCACCGTCGCCGGACTCACCGATGGGGCAGAAGTCAAAGTCGTCAGCACCGGCTCACAGCTCGTGGCGCGCGGTCAGGCCGTGGGCGGCACCTTCATCTGGGACGTCTGTAGTCAAGCCACTGGCCGCAGAGTAGCACCAGGCGTATACTACATCTACGTGGCCAACGCCGACGGGTCCGACAGCATCGCCCTCAAACTCGTAGTCATCTGACACACCGTCCATACGCCCCAGGCACCCTAAATGCCCGATACTGAGGCAGAAATGCAGAGTCCAAGGCAATAAAAGCACCATTTTGACTATTTTGAGCAAAAAAAGGAAGAAAAGGTTTGCACAACACGTGGACAACTTCTATATTTGCTGCTGAAAATCATCATAAACCCTCCATAAAATGAACAAGACAGATCTCGTAAATGCCATTGCAGCCGCAGGGGTTAGCAAGGCCGATTCAAAGAAAGCACTCGATGCAGTGCTCGATGCAATCTCTGGTGCACTCAAGGAAGGCGACAAAGTAGCTATCCTCGGTTTCGGAACTTTCGCCGTCAGCGAACGTCCTGCTCGCACGGGTATCAATCCCGCCACCAAGGAGAAAATCCAAATCGAAGCCAAGAAGGTCATCAAGTTCAAGCCCGGCGCAGAATTGGCAGCATCTGTCAACTAAGCCGTTCCGACGAACCCATACACAAGCCCGTTGCACCCCGCAACGGGCTTTTATAATAATATAGGCATCACAGCCCCTGCTCCCCTCCCTTTCCCTTCCATTCCCCGTTCCCCAACAACTCGTCACTTGGAAAATCCTAAGTGCCGAGTTGTTCATCCTAAGTGCCGAGTTGTTTACCGGCCCCCCCCCGGTCCGGCCCATGGAGCCCCTCCCTCCGTCCCTTCGAGCCCCTCCTTCCGTTTTCCGCCCTTCACCACCGTTCCCCGAAGTTCCGCTTCGGGGCCCGTCCGCTCCCCGGCCCATGGAGCCCCGCCCGCCCGTTCCAGGCCCTCCGGGCCCCGTTTGTCCCCGCGGATTGCCACCCCGACCCGTCAAAACCGCCCCGTAAGAAGAATTTTTGAAAAAATATTCCCCGAAAGCTTTGCCA
>CAMBOH010000009.1 GCA_945869305.1 uncultured bacterium | reverse complement strand
GAAGAATGTTCCACCCACTGCAGCAAAACTTGACGAATTGCTGAAATAGGAACCATACTATATTGAAAGTATCTTTACGCGCTCGTGGTTGCTGAAGCTTCCTGAAGGGTTTGACAACAAAACCCTTCAGCCACTTTCCTTCTGAGTATCAACGAGAATGAAGGACTGGCTGAAGGGTTGAAGGATTTTTACAAGGGTAAAATACGCGTATATATAGAGCGAACCGGCCTGCGTTACGGCCGGATGTGCCGTTATCGCCGGGGTCTTTTGTTCTTGCCCTCCTTGCGCATGTGTGGGGCAGGCTGTGGGGCAGGATAGAGCTTGGCGATGAGGTCCGGGCGACACATACGACGGAGCTCGCTGATAATCTGCTGCCGCTGCTCGGGCTTGTACCAGAAGAAGAACATGCGCTGGCGCAACTTCTCCTGAGGCGTACGGGCTGAGAAAACCGGCTGGAGCGTGTAGGGATGGAATCCCGAGTACCATGTTTCGGTCGAAACCGTCATGGGAGTAGGTGTGAAGTCCTGCACCTGTTCGAGCTTGAAGTCCAACGCCCTGGTCTCGGCTGCCAGACAGGCCATGTCTTCGGCCGTACAGCCAGGATGGGAGGAGATGAAGTAAGGAATAATCTGCTGGTTCAGCCCCTCCTCGCGGTTGATGCGGTTGAAGATGTTCCGAAACTCGTGGAACAGCCTGAACGAAGGTTTGCGCATGAGCCGCAGCACTGCGTCGGAGGTATGTTCGGGAGCGACCTTGAGGCGGCCCGACACATGGTTGACAATCAGTTCGCGGGTGTACTGGCGGGCCGCCTGGTTCAGGGCCTCGTCCTGATAGGTGTGCAGGAGCAGGTCGTAGCGCACGCCACTGCCAATGAAGCTCTTCTTGACACCTGGCAGTGCATCGACGGCACGGTAGATGTCGAGCAGAGGCCGGTGGTCAGCATTGAGGTTGGGGCATACGGCGGGATGGATACACGAGGGACGCTTGCAGCGCTCACACAGACTCCGGTCACGGCCGCTCATGCCATACATGTTGGCCGACGGACCGCCCAGGTCTGACAGGTAGCCCTTGAAGTCCGGCATTGCTGTGATTTGCCTGACTTCCTGCATGATGCTCTGCTTGGAACGGCTCATGATGAACTTGCCTTGGTGGGCAGAGATGGTACAGAACGCACAACCACCAAAGCATCCTCGGTGGATATTGACCGAGAACTTGATCATTTCGTAGGCCGGAATGCGCTTGCCCTTGTATTTAGGATGCGGCAGACGGGTATAGGCAAAGCTGAACGAACGGTCTATCTGTTCGGTCGTCATGGGAGGGTAGGGCGGATTCACCACGATGTATTCCCTGCCCACCTGCTGGATGATGCGTTGCGGGTGCAGTCTGTTGCTTTCCTCTTCGATGTGCCTGAAGTTCTCGGCATAGGCCCTTCGGTCGGCCAGACATGCCTCGTGGCTGTGCAGTACGATGTCGTCGGGCGTGATGCCCTGCGGAATGTCCTCGAGCTTTTCGATGGTCACCGTTTGAGGCACGGGATGCTTGCGCACAATGGCACGGAAGTCACTGGCAGAGCAGCAGACGTCATCGTCTCCGTGCGTCAGGCAGTGGTCGAGCGTGTGGCAGAGTTCGGTAAGGGGCAGTTCGCCCATGCCGTAAATGACCAGGTCAGCACCACTGTCCTTGAGGATGGAAGGTTTCAGCCGTTCCTGCCAATAGTCATAGTGTGTGACGCGCCGCAGTGATGCCTCGATGCCGCCCAACACCACGGGCACATCGGGAAAGAGCTGTTTCAGGATGTGTGTGTAGACAATGGTCGGGTATTCAGGACGCATGTCGTGCCGGCCGTCGGGACTGTAGGCATCCTCCGATCGCAGCCGTCGGTTTGCCGTATACTTGTTTACCATCGAATCCATACAGCCGGGAGCGATGGCAAAGAAGAGGCGCGGCCTTCCGAGCTTCTTGAAGTCCCGGAAGTCGCCGTGCCAGTCTGGTTGTGGGACAATGCATACGCGGTAGCCCTCGGCTTCGAGCAGGCGTCCGATAACAGCTGCTCCGAATGCGGGGTGGTCTACATAGGCATCGCCCGAAAAGAGTATCACGTCGGCCGCCTCCCAGCCCCGCAGGTCCATTTCCTTGCGTGTGGTGGGCAGCCAATCGGTCAGTTGCTTTGCGTTCATGGTGCTTAGGCACAGGGCCGTGTGGTTATTCCGCGGCAGTGTTGTTGTTCCACTCCTCGTAGGCGGCAATGAGGTTCTTCAGTCCGAAGGCCTTCATCTTGTCGTGGTATATCACGTCGATGCACAGGTCGAGCAAGTCCTTGGTGTCCTCATGGCACGATGCGATGAGGGCGCGTATGCTCAGCTTCAGCTTGTCGAGCTCATTTTCGGTGATGTAGCCCGTTGAGTTGGCCAGTCCGTTGAAGAGGTTGTACTTCCGTATGGTTTCCAGATTCTCGCGTGTCACGTTCATGTGGCGCGTGCCGCTTTCGTTGAGTTGTATGTCGTACATAGGATGATAGTATTTGTCGGTTAGTTGGTGGGTAGAGCCGGGGGCAGCCGTTAACGTATTCCAGGCATCTCTGTGGCCGCAGCGTATGCTTTCTCCCAATCGGTGTTGAGACAGAAAGGTGTGATGCAGCCCTCCTTGTTCATATAGGCCATGGTGGTCGATGTGTCGGGGTCGTCAACCAGCGTATACATCAGCGATGCTTGGGTGAAGAGTTGCTTGCGCTTTTCCCATTTGTCTTCGTCCTGCCGTCTCGTCTTGACAGCTCCCTTGAAGAAGAGGGTGAGAAATTCCGAAAGGAAGTAAGCCTGTGTGTCAAGGAACTGTCCTGTAGGTGTTCCGTTTGCCTCAACGGCCTTTTTTCGCAGGTAGAGCAGTGCGTCGCGCTTGAAAAGGGCTATCTGCACCTGGGTGAACGGGCTTGAGGGCGAGTTCAGCACATGAAGGGCATTGTCCATAACCGTGTTGTACACCTTCTGCGCTTGTGCGTGTACGACAAGGGAAATCAAGAAAAACGACAAAGCGTATAGAAGCTTCATAACGGTTGGGCTTGTGGGGTCTATGGAAATTGGGAAAACCTACAGGTTCGCAGTCAGCGGCAGGTTGACTGGGTCGGGGTGCTTGAATGCGCAGAGCCAAGCTGCACCATTGAGCGCAGAGCCGGGCTTGCTTGAGCTATGCCGAGCGCAGCGAATCTGATGCGCAAAAAGCGTTAAGAACAAATGCTTTTGCCCTTTCAGGGCGCACTTTATCGCCTCATTCCACCCAGGGCGTTGCCCTGGGCTAAGTGCTTGTTGCCCCTTCGGGGCGTGCCTTGAACCTTTGTTGTCTTTTTAGGGCGGGGCGTGCCTTGAACGTTTGTTGTCCTTTTAGGGCGGGGCGGGCCTTGAACGCTTGTTGTCCTTTTAGGGCGCGACGGGCCTTGAACGCTTGTGGTCTTTTTAGGGCGCGGCGGGCCTTGAACGCTTGTTCAGTGAACCCTGTCGGCATGTTGCTTGACAAAGGCTGCCCAGGAGTGGGGTGCTCCCGTGGTTTCGGCCGGCCTTCCGCTCTGCAGGTAGTGACAGTAAGCAGCAGCCAGCGCATCGGTGGCATCCAGATAGGGCAGCACGCTTTCGGCAGGGATGTGCAGCAGACGTTGGAGCATGGCCGAAACCTGTTCCTTACTGGCCTGTCCGTTGCCTGTTATGGCCTGCTTGATTTTGAGTGGAGCATATTCATGAATGGGCACTTCCCGGCATATGGCTGCGGCAATGGCCACACCCTGTGCGCGTCCCAGCTTGAGCATACTCTGTACATTCTTGCCGAAGAAAGGCGACTCGATGGCCAGTTCATCGGGACAGAACGCATCGATAATGCCAATCACCCTTTCGTAGATACGACCCAGCTTCAGGTATACATCGGTACACTTGCGCAGGTCAATCACGCCCATCGCCTCCATGCTGGCCTTGCGGCCCTGCACTTTGAGCACACCATAGCCCAGCACATTGGTGCCAGGGTCAATGCCTAAGATGATTTTTTCGGGTGGTGTCATACTGCAAAAGTAGACAAACCTCACGGAAAACAGCATTTGTATCTGCAAAATTTTCTTGTTTGCTGATAATCTCGTACTTTTGTGCCGATAACCGTCTGGGAAAATCAGCGGTTTCGGGTAGAAGAACAACCTAAGGCAAACGGCTCGCTTACACGCCAGCGCAGTGCTCTCTCGCCGCTACATCCGACCGCCTTGGACGCTTCTTCATCTTTACCTCGAAAGCAAATCCAATGTCTGACAAAGCAATGGATAGAACCTATATCAACAGGAATATGAAACGATTATTGTCTCTGGCAGCCATGTGCCTGCTCGGCGCATCGGTATATGCCCAAGCCGTCATCAAGTTTGAGCAAACAACCATTGATTTGGGCAAATTTGCCGAAAAGAAAGTACAGAGCTGTGAGTTTGTATTTACCAATACGGGTACAGAGCCTTTGGTGATACAGCAAGCATACGGCTCATGTGGCTGCACGGTGCCCACTGCCCCCAAGGAACCTGTCGGTCCGGGTGAGAAGGGTGTGATAAAGGTGACATACAACGGGAAAGGCAAGTTTCCGGGTTTCTTCAAGAAGCCCATCACGGTACGCTCGAATGCCTCGAACGCCATCGTGCGCGTATACATTCAGGGAACCATGCTGACTGACGAGAAATAGATTGACAACGATGAAGAACAATTACCTTGTGATTCTGGCCGGGGGCTCAGGAAGCCGGTTCTGGCCCGTGAGCAGCGAAGAGCTGCCCAAGCAGTTTTTAGACATTCTGGGCTGTGGCCGTACGCTGATCCAGCTTACTGCCGACCGCTTCAAGGGTCTGGTGCCCATTGAAAACGTGTGGGTGGTTACCTCGGCCCACTACGCCCAGCTGGTAAAGGAGCAGTTGCCCGAAGTGCCTGAAGAAAACATCCTGTGCGAACCTTGCCGTCGCAATACCGCTCCCTGCATCTGTTATGTGAGCTGGAAAATCAAGAAGCGCAATCCTAAAGCCAACGTGGTGGTTTCGCCTGCCGACCATGCCGTGCTCGACACGGCAGCGTTCCAGGATGTCATCTCCGACACCCTGGCTTTTGCGGCCGAAACCGATGCCATGGTCACCTTGGGCATCAAGCCCACGCGTCCTGAAACGGGCTACGGCTACATCAAGGCTGACCTTTCCTATTCCTCGTCACGCCGCCAGAACATCTATCGGGTAGATGAGTTCAAGGAAAAACCCTCGCTCGAAATCGCCGAGGAGTATATCAAGCAGCCCAACTACCTGTGGAATGCAGGCATATTCATATGGAGCGTGAGCACCATTGTCAATGCCTTCCGCGTGTACCAGCCGGCCACTTCGGCCATCTTCGAAGCCTTGCTGCCCTATTACGACACCCCGGACGAGCAGTCGATGATTGATACCGAGTTTCCCAAATGCGAGAACATCTCCATCGACTATGCCATCATGGAAAAGGCCGAAGAGATATTCGTCTGTCCCGCCAACTTCCCCTGGAGCGACCTGGGCAACTGGAGTTCACTGCGTGAGCGGCTCGACCAAGACCCGTATGGCAATGTGACAGTGGGCGACAACATCCACCTCTTCGACACTTACCACAGCATCGTCCACACCTGTGGAAAGAAGCGCGTGGTCGTGCAGGGACTCGATGGCTACGTGGTGGCCGAAAACAACGACGAACTGCTGATTTGCAAACTGTCGGAGGAACAACGCATCAAGCTCTTCCATTGACGTAACTTACTTAGGTTATGAGGGATAAGGTTATGAGGTTATAAAGTTACTCTGTAACTTAGGTTATGAGGGATAAGGTTATGAGGTTATAAAGTTACTCACTGAGCAACCTTGCCTTTAGACAGTAACTTTATAACCTTATAACCTCATGGGAGCGAAGCGACCCTAACCTCATAACCTGGGAGCGAAGCGACCCTAACCTTATAACCTGGGAGCGAAGCGACCCTAACCTTATAACCAGGGAGCGAAGCGACCCTAACCTTATAACCTGGGAGCATAACCTGGGAGCAAAGCGACCCTAACAAACCGCCTTCCATGAGCTTTACCGAAACTATCTTGCAGTGGTATGCAGCCCATCGGCGGGACCTGCCTTGGCGCAATATCACTGACCCATACCGCATCTGGATTTCTGAAATCATTCTCCAGCAGACCCGCGTGGCACAGGGCTACGATTACTATCTGCGATTTGTCGAGGCTTTCCCCGATGTCGACACACTGGCCCGTGCCGACGAGGACGAGGTGTTGCGACTGTGGCAGGGGCTGGGCTATTACAGCCGGGCCCGAAACCTCCATGCAGCAGCCAGGCAGATATGCGGGCTGGGCCACTTTCCGACCGACTATGCCGGAGTACGCGCCTTGAAGGGCGTGGGCGACTATACGGCTGCCGCCATATGCTCTTTTGCCTACGGCCTGCCTTGCGCAGTTGTCGACGGAAACGTCTATCGGGTGTTGAGCCGCTATTTCGGCCTGTCCACGCCCATCGATACCTCCCAGGGCAAAAAGGAGTTTGCCGCCTTGGCTGCCGAACTGCTGCCAGCCAGCCAGTCGGCCGACTACAACCAAGGGCTGATGGACTTCGGTTCGCTCCAGTGTCTGCCTGCTGCACCCCGTTGCACCGACTGCCCCCTTTCGGACAGCTGTCAGGCATGGGCCACGAAGACGGTCGAACAGCTGCCGGTCAAGTCGCATCGTCCCAAGACGACAGAACGCTTCCTTATATATATAGGAGTACAGACCCCTCAGGGCATATGGCTTCACCGGCGTGGGCCGGGCGACATCTGGCAGGGACTTTATGAGCTGCCCCTCATCGAGTCACCCCATGCCCTGACCCAGCAGGAAGTATTGCGCCACGAGTGGGTGAGCCGCTGGCTGCCTCCGGGCGGCACTTGGCGCATGGTGACACAGCGCTGCAAGCACCTGCTCACCCATCGCACCCTGTGGGCCGACTGCTATTGGCTGACCTACAGCCACGATGTGCCTGTGCCTCCCGACTATAAGGTCGTGCCGTTGGCCGACGTGTCGCGCTATGCCATGCCACGCCTGTTGCTGCGACTGATGAACCACCTGTGATTCCCGCCCTGTGACTGGCAGCAGGCCGGACCTTGGCCTGTGAGACGGCTGGCAGCAGTACGCCTCCGTCCGTTCCCCATGTTCTGCTTGGTGACGCTTCGCCACAAGAGGCGAACCGTCTCCAGAAGATGTCCAAACCTACAAATCAAAGTTATACCCCACAATATGGCCCGTAAGAAAAAGCCTCTCCCCTTGCTCGAAAACATCACCATTACCGGCGTGGCCGCCGAAGGAAAGGCCATTGCCAAGGTCGACAATCTTGTCGTGTTCGTGCCCTATGCCGTACCGGGCGACGTGGTCGACCTTCAGGTACGCCGCAAGAAGCACAGCTATGCCGAGGCCGAGGTGGTCAGGTTCCACCATTATTCTGAAAACCGCGTCGAACCCTTTTGTCCACATTTCGGTGTGTGTGGCGGCTGCAAGTGGCAGTGCCTGCCTTACGCCGAGCAGTTGCGCTACAAGCAGCAGCAGGTGACAGACAACCTGACGCGCATCGGCAAGGTGGAGCTTCCCGAAGTGAGCCCCATTCTGGGAAGCAAGCACGTGCAGGGCTACCGCAACAAGCTGGAATTTGGCTTTTCCAACAAGAAGTGGCTCACCTTCGAACAAGTCGCTTCGGGCCAGAAGTTTGAAGTGATGGATGCCGTGGGATTCCACATCCCCGGCGCATTCGACAAGATACTCGACATCGAAACCTGCTACCTGATGGACGGCATCAACAACCGTGTGCGCAACGGCATCCGCGACTATGCCCTCTCACACGGGCTGTCCTTCTTCGACCTGCGTGCCCAGACGGGCCTGCTGCGCAACATGATGCTGCGCACCTCTGACACGGGCGAAGTGATGCTGCTGCTGCAGTTCTGCATCCGCACCGATGCCGAGCAGGAGCAGGCCGAAGCGCTCATGGAACACTTGCACAAGGAGTTCCCCGAAATCAGTTCCCTGCTGTGGGTGAACAACCTCAAGTGTAACGACACCATCGGCGATCTGCCGATACACCTCTATGCCGGTTCTGAGTTCATCTTCGAAACCATGGAGAACCTGCGTTTCAAGGTAGGCCCCAAGAGTTTCTACCAGACCAATTCGGAGCAGGCCTACGAGTTGTACAAGGTGGCCCGCCAGTTTGCCGGACTTACCGGCCAGGAGCTGGTCTACGACCTGTATACCGGTACCGGCACCATAGCCAACTTCGTGGCCCGTCAGGCCCGTCAGGTGATAGGCATCGAATATGTGCCGGAGGCCATCGAGGATGCCAAGGAAAATTCCCGGTTGAACAACATCGGCAATACACTCTTCTATGCCGGCGACATGAAGGACATACTCAACCGTGAGTTTATAGACAGCCATGGCCGTCCCGATGTCATCATCACCGACCCACCGCGTGCCGGCATGCACGGCGATGTGGTCGACACCATCCTCTTTGCCGCTCCCCGCCGTATTGTCTACGTAAGTTGCAACCCCGCCACACAGGCCCGCGACCTCGCCCTGCTTGACTGCGACTACCGCGTGACTGCAGTGCAACCCGTCGACATGTTCCCCCAAACGCACCACGTAGAGAATGTCGTGCTGCTGGAGCGCAGGTCGTAGCGTGGATGCAAGGTGGATGAGAAGGTAAGGGACAAGCGTTCAAGGCACGCCCTGGAGCGGCACAACTGCACACGGCCAGGACCACGCCTTATACAGGATGGACCATAAGCCTCTCCCTGAGCCAAACCACACCTTCACCCCCAGCTATAAACCCAGAAAATCTCACATCCCCCATGCCCCTACACCGCCACAACCCTTTGCTGCGCAACAAGCTATGGCAGCATATGCAGGCCGATGATGCAGCCGGACTATTACACCAGCTGCAGAGCCTCACTGTGGCTGAATTTCGTACGGCAGGCTACTTGCTGGCCGAGGACCTGCTGCCCCAGTGCAGCTCCCAGTCCTATTGGTGCTTCTTCATGACCCTCGTTCCGGCGCATTCGAAGGCATATCTCGGCACCTTCCTCAAGGCGGCCGTGCGGCTGCGGGCATGCCGTAAGCTGCAGCTCGACATGCAGGCGCTCACGGCCTTTGCCGCAAAGGCAACGCCGATTGACATACACAAGACCCTTGACACATTCCTGGCCCTACAGCTGTCATTCGACGAAGCCCACAATCTGGTGGGCATCTTCACCGGCAACCAGTTGCAACAGGCTGCCCCCCATCTCATCAAAGCCGGCACGCCGGTGGCCTATTACCTGCTGTTCCGACTGCTGAAGACAGCCGAGGCCGAGCCCGACCTCTTGCGCCACTATGCCGTTCAGCTCATGCGCAAGGGAGACCCCCTTTCGTTCAAGCTCGCCAGTGCCGTGCGCCAGTATTTCGACCTCCCCGAGCTTCCCGGCAACTTCTCGCTGCAGCTGCAGCCCTATGAGCTGAGCCGGCTGGACCAAGGGTTCGACGCTTTCATGAAAGCCCTTTCCTGACAACAGACATATTCTAACAATACCTATATGAAACGAAACCTATTGCTCTTGCTGGTGGCCCTCTGCTGCTGTGTGCCAGCCACGGCCCGCAAGAAGAAGAAAAAAGAATCGAAAGACGCTGCTGCGGCTGTGGCAGCTGCGGCTCCGGCTGAGAAAGTTCAAACCGCCAACGGACTCTTTCAGGTTACTCGGAAAGAGAAGGAAGGGGCGGTCCAGTGGTTCTTCACGGTGCCCGACAGCCTGTTGGAGCGCCAGATACTGGCCACGGTGCGCTACACCTCGACTCCGGCAGCTACCGGACAGTATGGTGGCGAACTGGTCAACCAGCAGACCGTTTATTTCCAGAAGTCGCCCGACGGCCGCCTGCTGCTTCGCTCACGCCTGCTGGTCAACACGGCCGACTCGACCGAGGCCGTCAACCGCGCCGTCATCAGCAGCAATGCCGACCCGATTATCGGCTCGTTCAAGATAGAAAGCAGTGAAGGCCATGCGTCCAAGATCTCGGTGGGCAGCTTCTTCCTGGAGGACAATCCCGCCCTTGGTGTCAACTCCGGCGCCAAGCAGAAGTTCGGACTCGGTCCGCTGCAGTCGAACCATTCCTATATCGAGAGCATCAAGACCTTCCCCCTCAATACCGAGGTGCGTACCGTCAAGACCTGGGCTTCGACCAGCAAAAGCAACCATGCAGCCGCACTGACCGGCAAGGTCACATTGGGCCTGAACGTTTCGTTCGTACTCCTCCCCGAACGTCCCATGATGCGCCGCCTGTTCGACCCCCGTGTGGGTTACTTCACCGATGACTTCTACCTCTTTGCCGACAACCAGCAGCGCGTGGAGTCCAAGCGGTTCATCACCCGCTGGAGACTGGAGCCCAAGGACAGCGCAGACTGCGAAAAGATGAAGCGTGGCGAACTGGTTGAACCGAAAAAGCCCATCGTCTACTACATCGACCCCGCTACGCCCAAACAGTGGAGACCCTACCTCATACAGGGTGTGAACGACTGGCAGAAGGCGTTTGAGAAGGCCGGCTTCAAGAATGCCATCATGGCCAAGGAATGGCCGGAAAACGACAGCACCATGTCGATGGAAGATGCCCGCTACTCGTGCATACGCTATCTGGCTTCGCCCATCGAAAATGCCTATGGCCCACACGTGCATGACCCGCGCAGCGGCGAAATACTCGAAAGCCACATCTGCTGGTACCACAATGTGATGAAACTGTTGCATGACTGGTACATGATTCAGGCCGGCAACCTCGACGAGGCAGCCCAGAAGATGAACTACGACACCGAGCTGATGGGACAGCTCATACGCTTTGTGTCCTCTCACGAAGTCGGCCACACGCTGGGCCTGCGCCACAACTTCGGGGCTTCGAGCACTGTGCCTGTCGACAGCCTGCGCTCACGCTCCTTCCTGGAAAAATACGGCCATACTCCCAGCATCATGGACTATGCCCGCTTCAACTATGTGGCCCAACCCGAGGACAGCATCAGCCGTACCTGCCTCTTCCCCCGTATCAATGACTACGACGAATGGGCCATCGAGTGGGGCTACAGACCCATGCTCAACGCCCACGACGACATGAGCGACCACTGGGAACTGGAGAAAATCACCGCGCCGAGACTGAAGGACAACCCGAGACTGTGGTTCGGCGACGGCGAGACAAACCGCACCAACGATGCCCGCTGCCAGACAGAAGACCTGGGCGATGATGCCGTGAAAGCCGGCGAATATGGCATCAAGAACCTACGCCGCATGTTGCCGAAGCTGCCGGAATGGACTTATGAGAACACCGACATCTACAACCGCAACCTCTCGAGCATGTACGACCAGGTTGTCTCGCAGTATGTGCGCTACTGCAACCATGTGATTCGAAACCTCGGAGGCGTGTATTGCGACTACCATACAGTCGACCAGCCCGGCCCCATCTATACCGATGAGCCCAAGGCAAAGCAGCTCGATGCCTTCCGCTTTGTGACCCGCCACATTCTCGAAGAACCCACGTGGCTGACTGCACCGGACTATATGAACCGCATCACGCCCAATCCCCAGCGTGTGAGCAACAATCTGGGTACGCGTTTCATGGCCACCTTGGTCTCGCCCGCACTGCTGAACCGGCTCACGAACACCTATCCTGCGAGCGAATATCTGCCTGCCCTGCTTCGGGCCACCTTCGACTTCAAGCCGCAGACCTCGCCCTACCGGCAGGCCCTGCAGCGCAAGGCGGTGGTGGGACTCATTGAGTATTTCGAGGCCGAAAAGGACAGAGACCCCTGGCCTGTCGTACTGCAACAGCTGCGTTGGCTGCGTTCACGCTGCCAGACACTTCAGGGCCAGGCACACTATGCCGCATTGGCCGACATGATCGACCGTGCCCTTGCTGTCGACAAATAACGGAGAGGTGCTGTCGGCATGTGACTTGAAAGCGCGCGGCAGCACATCGCCGCTGACGCAGCAGGCAGCATCCTTTTCCAAGAAGATATACTTCATCTGCCATAGAAGATATACTTCATCTGCCATAGAAGATATACTTCATCCGCGACAGAAGATATACTTCGTTGAAGGGGCAACCAGCGCATAGCCCAGGGAAACACTCTGGGGCGGTTGGCTGCCGCAAGTTCGCTCTGAAAGGGAAAAAGCGTTGGAATACGGTCATTATGTAGCATCTAAATGCTTATGCCCTTTCTTTACCATCAACGTACAATGTCATACAAGAAACAGCATCCAACTACACATACCGAAGCTCCTTCCCGCCTTGCGCCCCATGAGGTGCAAGGCGGAAGGCTGCGTGAATACCGCGACGACATCAGGCAGGCCCTTGAGGTACTGAATGCCGGAGGAGTCATCCTTTATCCGACCGATACCATCTGGGGCATTGGCTGCGATGCCACCAATGCCGAGGCTGTGAAGCGCGTGTACGAAATCAAGCGCCGCAGCGATGCCAAAGCCCTTATCACCCTGATTGATTCGGAAGCCAAATTGCAGTTCTACGTCCAGGAAGTGCCTGAAGTGGCCTGGGACCTGCTCGATGTGGCCGACCGTCCGCTCACCATCATCTATGACGGCGCGCGCAACCTGGCCCCCAACCTCCTGGCAGAAGACGGAAGTGTCGGCATACGGGTCACCCACGAAGAGTTTAGCCGCAACCTGTGTATGCGCTTCAAGCGCGCCATCGTCTCGACATCGGCCAATGTGAGCGGCGAACCTGCCCCACGCAGCTTTGCTGACATATCGCCTGAGATTCTGGCCGCAGTAGACTACGTGTGTACATCCCGGCGCGAAGAGAAGCACACACCGCCTGCCTCCAACATCATCAAGCTCGGCGCGTCGGGCGAAGTGAAAGTGATACGCTGAAGAAGAGACCATTCCTGAAAGAAAAGCACCCCTGTACTCAACATCCGCTCTATGTCAAATTCCAACCGTCAGTCAAACTGGAATGACCGCATGGTGCTCAGCATCTCCGTGTGGACCAGAAAGCATCTCAGCCCCAAGCAGTTCCTGCTCATCCTCGCCTTGTTGGTGGGTGTGGGTTCAGCATTGGCGGCCCAGGTGCTCAAGCTGCTCATTCATGAAATCGAACATCTGCTCACTTCACAGTTCGATGTGACCCATGCCAACTGGCTGTTTCTGGTTTATCCCGTGGTGGGCATCTTCCTGACCGCCCTCTTCATCAAATACATCGTGCGCGATGACATAGGCCACGGTGTGACCAAGATACTGTATGCCCTGTCGCGCAAGCAGGGCAACATACGCAGCCACAACCGCTGGTCGAGCGTGATAGCCTCAGCCCTGACCATCGGCTTTGGCGGTTCGGTCGGGGCGGAATCGCCTATTGTGCTGACAGGTTCGGCCATCGGAAGCCATCTGGGGCAAATGTTCCGGCTTGACCACAAGACCATGATTCTGCTCATCGGATGCGGTGCATCGGGAGCCGTGGCCGGCATTTTCAAGGCTCCGATAGCCGGCTTGATGTTCACGCTCGAAGTGCTCATGGTCGACCTTACCATGGCTTCGCTGCTCCCCCTGTTGGTCAGCTGCCTCACCGCCACCTGCATCACCTATGCCTGGACAGGAACTGCCCCGATGTTCAACTTTGAGCTGAACGAGCCGTTCACCGTGCAACGCGTGCCCACCGCCGTCATGCTGGGCGTGTGCTGCGGTTTCATTTCCCTCTACTTTACCCGCGTGATGAACACCTTCGAGCAGGTGTTCGGCCGCTTGCACAACATGTATGCCAAGCTGGCGCTGGGCGGTGCGGTGCTGGCGGTGCTCATCTACTTCTTTCCGCCGCTGTATGGCGAAGGCTACACCACCATATCGATCCTGCTCGACGGCACCCGTGAGGGTGGGGCAGAGAATGTGCTGAACAACTCCCTGTTCTACGGCCATTCCGACTTCCTCCTGCTGTACCTGTGCCTCATTGTGCTGTTCAAGGTGTTTGCCACAACAGCCACCAACGGCGGCGGCGGTTGCGGCGGAACGTTTGCGCCAAGTCTCTTTCTGGGCTGCATCGGCGGTTTCGTCTTCTCCCGGCTGTGGAACAGTTATGGCTTCTATGATGTGGCTGTGCCCGAAACGAACTATGCCCTGCTGGGCATGGCAGGCGTGATGAGCGGCGTGTTCCACGCACCGCTGACGGGCGTGTTCCTCATTGCCGAACTGACCGGAGGCTACGACCTCTTCCTGCCCCTGATGATTGTGTCGGTCGCTTCATACCTCACCATTCACGCCTTTGAGCGTCACAGCATCTATGCGATGCGCCTGGCCCGCAAGGGCGAACTGCTCACCCACCACAAGGACCAGTCGGTGCTCACCCTCATGACGCTCGATGCCATCATCGACAAGGAACGTCCCCGCCTGCGCCCCGACATGTATCTCGGACAGATCGTACAGGCCATCAGCACCAGCAAGTCGCTGCATTTCGCGGTTGTAGGGCTCGAAGGCGGCTTGCTCGGAGTCATCAATGTCAACAGCATCCGCAAAATCATCTTCCGCAGTGAGCTTTACCGCATGTACCGCGCCGAACAACTCATGCAGCAGCCACAGGTGTCGCTGCGCACCGATGACAGTATGCAGACAATCATGGAGAAGTTTGCACATTGTGACGCCGGTACGCTGCCCGTGCTCTCACCTGAGAACAAATACGTAGGCTTTGTGTCGCGCACCCGTCTTCTGGCAGCCTACAGGCAGGTCATCAAGGACTTCTCAGAAGAATGACCCTGTGGCCGTTATCCATCCACTTAATCCACCCTTATGCAACCAGAACAATACGGCCTGTTGGGCTACCCCCTGGGTCACAGCTTCTCGGCCGGCTATTTTGCCGAAAAGTTCCAGCGTGAGCACATCGCCGCACGCTATGACAATTTTGAGTTCGAACACATTGAAGAGGCCGTGGATCACTTGCGTGCCCTGGAAAACCTGCAGGGCTTCAACGTGACCATCCCTCATAAGCAGGCCATCATACCCTATTTGGACGAACTGAGCGAAGATGCCCGGCGCATAGGGGCTGTCAATGTGGTGTGCGTGCACACCGACCCTTCGGGCCGCATGCGCTGGACTGGCTGCAACTCCGATGTCATCGGTTTCAGCCGCTCCATCCGTCCACTGCTCCAAAGCGGACTGCACACCCGGGCCTTGGTGCTCGGCACGGGCGGAGCCTCAAGATCCGTGATGTACGGCCTGCAGCAGTTGGGACTCCATCCGCAGCTCGTCAGCCGCACGGAGGGAACAGGCAGACTGTCGTACGCCCAGCTCACCGAAGCGGTCATACAAGACCACAAGGTCATTGTCAACTGTTCGCCGGTGGGCATGTACCCGCACACAGATGCCTGTCCCGACCTGCCTTACCACCTGCTCACACCGCAACACCTGCTCTACGACCTGGTGTACAATCCGCTGCAAACCCGCTTTATGGAGTTGGGCAAGCAACAGGGTGCTGTCGTAAAGAACGGGCTGGAGATGCTCCACCTGCAGGCCGAAGCTGCCTGGCAGATGTGGCACGCGTGAACACACCTATACATCTGACAACCTTAATCAATAACTATACTAAATCACTGTAAATTGAAGTACCGCATCCTCACTCTTCTCTGCCTCGCCTGTCTCACCATACAGGGCGCACAGGCACAAAGCTTCCTGTAGAAACTCGGAAAGGCCGTAGAAAAAGCTGGCAAGGAAGCACAGACCGGTGGCAACTCAACCACAGAAACGGCCTGGGGCAACGTCACCATAAAGAACACGCTCACGAAGGAAAAGTAGCTTGTCGCGGAGGGTAGCGAAAGTATATATGTTCAAACGTGCAAGACCCTCGAAAAAAGGCGCATTCAGGACGCATTCAGGGCGCATCCGGGGCAAAACTTCGGGTGCGCCCTGCTTTTTAATCACAAAAAAGCCGCGATAAAAGCAAAATGTTGTATCTTCGCCGCCGAATCAGCGCAAAATATCAACAACCAGAGCGGCTCTATGCGCATTTTGACGCGCCTAACCCTGTAGACTTACAATCGCACATGACAGACAAAAAGGATTATTTGATTTACAAGCTTGCCGACAACATGAAGGGGTGCATCAAGATTGATGCCGAACTGTTCCGGAAGCTCGACGTGAAGCGCGGCTTGCGCAATGAAGACGGCACAGGTGTGCTGGTGGGACTGACCAACATCGGTAATGTGGTGGGCTATGAGCGCACCCCCGACGGACTGATACCTACACCGGGCCGACTCTACTTCCGTGGCTATGAGATTGCCGACCTGACCCGTCCGCTAATCGAAGAAGGACGCTTCGGCTTTGAAGAGGTGGCCTACTTGCTGCTCTCTGGCAATCTGCCCGATGCCGAAGAGCTGGAGGAATTTCGCCGCCTTCTGGTGGAGAACATGCCTCTCATGCCCAAGACCATGGTGGGCATTGTCGAACTGGAAGGCAGTGACATCATGAACATACTGGCCCGCAGCGTGCTTGAACTCTACACCTACGACCCGACGCCCGATGACATTTCGCGCGACAACCTGATGCGCCAGAGCATAGAGCTGACTTCGAAGTTCCCCACCATCATTGCCTATGCCTACAACATGTTGCGCCACAAGACACAGGGCCGCTCGCTCCACATCCGTCACCCTAAAGAGGACTATTCGCTGGCCGAGAACTTCCTGTACATGCTGTTGGGCAACAACTACACGCCGCTTGATGCCCGCACGCTCGACCTGCTGCTCATCTTGCAGGCAGAGCATGGCGGCGGTAACAACTCCACCTTTACCGTGCGCGTGACCTCTTCGACCTGTACCGACACCTACTCCTCGATTGCCGCAGGCATCGGTTCGCTGAAAGGTCCGAAGCATGGCGGTGCCAATATCCGTGTACACCACATGATCGAACACCTGAAGCAGGCCGTACACGACTGGGAAGACGAAGGCGAACTGTTCCGTTATCTGTGCCGCATGGTACGCAAGGATGCCTACGACGGTTCCGGCCTCATCTACGGCATAGGCCATGCGGTGTATACGCTGTCAGACCCCCGCGCCGTGCTGCTTCGTGAAATGGCCGGCAAGCTGGCAGCCGAAAAGGGTCGCGTCAAGGAGTTTGAGTTTATGATGCGCATTGAGCGTCTGGCCATTCAGGCTGTGTACAGCGTGAAGGGTGAAGGCAAGAAGCTCTGTGCCAATGTCGACTTCTATTCCGGCTTCGTGTATGACCTCATCGGACTGCCCGAAGAAATCTATACGCCCCTGTTTGCCATGGCCCGCATCGTGGGATGGTGCGCACATCGCAACGAAGAACTCTGCTTCAACGGGCGCCGCATCATCCGTCCTGCCTACCGCTGTGTGGCCGACCCCAGAGACTATGTCGATGTGGCAGAGAGGTAAAGGAGGCTAAAGTCTAAAGTTGAAAGTCTAAAGTTGAATGTTGAAAGTCGAGAGTTGAGAGTTGAAAGTCTAAAGTTGAAGTTTGAAGTTAAGCGTTCGGACTTTCTGAGCATGAAGCTTGTTCGGCGGATTCGTCCGCTCAGACTCAATAAACTTCAACTCTAAACTTCAAACCTTCAACTTTAGACTTTCAACTTTAGACTTTCAACTTTCAACTTTAGACTTTCAACTCTCAACTTTCAACTCTCAACTTTCAACTCTCAACTTTCAACTTTAGACTCTCAACTTTCAACTTTCAACTTTAGACTCTCATACCTTCAACTTTCAACTCTCAAACTTTAAACTTCAAACTATTATATATACATTTGCAGCCAGAAACGTAAAACATACCTCTCTCTTCGCTACAACAATACAATGGAACTGGATATCCTGACTGCCGTTTCGCCCATAGACGGGCGCTATCGTTCAAAAACCGAACCGCTCGCACCCTACTTCTCCGAATACGCCCTGATGAAGTATCGTGTGCGTGTCGAAATAGAGTACTTCATTGCCTTGTGCGAACTGCCCTTGCCCCAGTTGGCAGACTTTCCGCACGAACACTTTGCCACCCTGCGCGATTTCTACACGAACTTCTCCGAAGCCGACGGAGCCCGCGTGAAGGACATTGAGCGCGTCACAAACCACGACGTGAAGGCCATAGAATACTTCATCAAGGAAAAACTGGATGAAGTCGGCTCGCTCGATGCCTACAAGGAATTTGTGCATTTCGGCCTCACCTCACAGGACATCAACAACACGTCCTTCCCCCTGATGCTGAAGGAAGCAGTGGCCAACACCTACCGTCCGCTGCTGGTGGAACTCATCCAGCAACTGGAAGCCTATGCCGAGGAGTGGAAAGACATTCCCATGTTGGCCAAGACACACGGCCAGCCCGCTTCGCCCACCCGCTTGGGCAAGGAGGTCATGGTATTCGTCTACCGCCTCAAGCAACAGCTCCGACTGCTCGATGCCTGTCCGGTTTCGGCCAAGTTCGGCGGCGCAACCGGCAACTACAATGCCCACCACGTGGCTTATCCTAACTACGACTGGAAAGCCTTCGGCAACCGCTTCGTAGCCGAGAAGCTGGGACTGGAGCGCGAGGAGTACACCACACAAATCAGCAACTACGACAACATGGCCGCCCTCTTCGATGCCATGAAGCGCATCCACACCATCGTGATTGACCTTGACCGTGACTTCTGGCAGTACGTCTCGATGGAGTACTTCAAGCAGCGCATCAAACAGGGTGAAGTCGGTTCGAGCGCCATGCCCCACAAGGTGAACCCCATTGACTTTGAAAACTCCGAGGGCAATCTGGGCATGGCCAACGCCCTGCTGGAGCACCTGAGCCGCAAGTTACCCATCAGCCGCCTGCAGCGCGACCTGACTGACTCGACCGTAATCCGCAACATCGGCGTGCCTTTAGGCCATGCGCTGATTGCCTTCCAAAGCACGCTGAAGGGACTGCGCAAGCTCCTGCTCCACGAAGAGAGCATCAGCCGTGACCTCGACAACTGCTGGGCTGTTGTGGCCGAGGCCATACAGACCATTCTGCGCCGCGAGGCTTATCCGCATCCCTACGAAGCCCTGAAAGCATTGACCCGCACCAACGAGGCCATTACCCAAGAGCGCATAGCACACTTCATCGAAGAACTGGAAGTCAGCGAAGAAGTGAAGAAAGAGCTGCGCGCCATCACACCGCACAACTATACCGGTATGTAAAGCATTCGTGAGAATGCCACGTTTCAATAATTTATCACCACAACAAACCACAAAGCCATGAACGATGAATTCATGAACAACAGCCAGGAAGGCCGTGACGGCTATAGCTGGCAGAACGAAGACAATGCACGCCCCGCACGACAGACGGGAGCAGAACACACACCGCGTCCGCGCATCAACCGCAACTTCCGCCCTGCCGGAAGCAGCGATTACCGCAATGCGCGCCAGTATGGCCAGCGCAACAACACGCGAAACGAAGGCACTGGCTACCAGAACAACCGTGAAGGAGGCTATGGCTCACAGCGCAACGGATATAGCCGCGAAGGCTATCGTCAGGGGGGCTACCAGCCCCGTGAAAACCGCTGGAGCAAGACGCGCTATGCCAATGAAGGCGAAGGAGGCTACCAGCCCCGCTACAACGAGAATGCTCCCCGCTACAACAATGAAGGAGGCTATCGCAACACTGAAGACGGATACGGACAGCGCCGCCAGCAAGGTGGCTTTGCCCCTCGTCACCGTAACACACAGGGCAACTTCCGTCAACGCTACCCGCAGCAGGGCGGTGGAGGCTATCGCGCACGCAGGTCGGGATATGACCCCAATGCCAAATATTCCCACAAGAAACGGCTGGAGTACAAGGAGGAGAACTACGATCCGACAGTACCCCTGCGCTTGAACAAGTTCCTGGCCAATGCCGGCGTCTGCTCCCGCCGTGATGCCGACAAGTATATTGAGGCAGGCGTGGTGAGCGTCAATGGCGTGGTAGTCACCGAACTGGGGGCCAAGGTGCTGCGCACCGACGAAGTGCGCTTCCACGACAATGTGGTGAAGATGGAGAAGAAGGTCTACGTGTTGCTCAACAAGCCCAAGGGCTACGTGACGACCAGCGAAGACCCCCAGAACCGCAAGACGGTAATGGACCTGGTGGTTTCGGCCTGTCCCGAACGCATCTATCCCGTAGGCCGCCTCGACCGCAACACCACCGGCGTGCTCCTGCTCACGAACGACGGTGAGATGGCTTCGAAGCTGACTCACCCGAAGTTCCTGAAGAAGAAGATATACCACGTGACCACTGACCGCAACGTAACGGCTGCCGACATCCAGCAGATTGCCGAAGGCATCACACTCGATGACGGCGACATCAAGGCCGATGCCGTCGAATATGCCCATCCGACCGACAAGAAGCAGATTGGCATTGAGATTCACAGCGGAAAGAACCGCATCGTGCGACGCATCTTCGAGAGCCTGGGCTATCACGTGACGAAGCTCGACCGTGTCTACTTTGCCGGTCTGACCAAGAAGAACGTGCGCCGCGGCGACTGGCGTTACCTCACTGAGAAGGAGGTACAGATGTTGCGCATGGGTGCTTTCGAGTAGAGAACAACAAACACTGACAAAGTCCTCCCACTGCCTACGGGAGGACTTTTCATCAACCATCCTGTTACAGAAACAATGCAACGTACAAAAATCATAGATTTGCTGAAGCGCACAGACTTCGGTGCTTCGGTATGTGTGAAAGGCTGGGTGCGTACGCGCCGCGGCAGCAAGTCGGTCAACTTCATTGCCCTGAACGATGGCAGCACCATCCTGAACGTACAGGTCGTGGCCGACGTCGAGAAGTTCGATGCTGAAATGCTCAAGCTCATCACCACCGGTGCCTGCCTCTCGGTCGAAGGCGTACTGGTAGAAAGCCAAGGCTCGGGACAACGCGTTGAGGTGCAGGCCACAGCCATCGAGGTGCTGGGTGCCTGCGGCAGCGACTACCCCATGCAGAAGAAGGGACAGAGCTTCGAATACATGCGGCAGCACGCCCACATGCGCCTGCGCACCAACACCTTCGGAGCCGTGTTCCGCATTCGCCACAACATGGCCATGGCCATTCACCGCTACTTCCACGAACATGGGTTCTTCTACTTCAACACTCCCATCATCACCGCCTCTGACTGCGAAGGCGCGGGACAGATGTTCCAAGTGACGACCCAGAACCTCTACGACCTGAAGCGCACCGAGGAGGGCAAGATTGACTACTCCGGCGACTTCTTCGGCAAAACAACCTCGCTGACCGTGAGCGGACAGCTCGAAGGTGAGCTGGGAGCAACGGCTCTGGGTGCCATCTACACCTTTGGCCCCACCTTCCGTGCCGAAAACTCCAACACGCCGCGCCACCTGGCCGAGTTCTGGATGATTGAGCCCGAAGTGGCCTTCTACGACATCAACGACAACATGGACCTGGCCGAAGACTTCATCAAGTATTGTGTGCGCTGGGCCCTCAACAACTGTCAGGACGACCTGGAGTTCCTCAACAAGATGGTCGACAAGACCCTGCTCGACCGACTCCACTTCGTGGTAGAGCACGACTTCGTGCGCCTTACCTACACCGAAGGCATCCGTATTCTGGAGGAAGCCATTGCCGGCGGCCGCAAGTTTGAGTTCCCCGTATACTGGGGCATGGACCTGGCCAGCGAGCACGAGCGCTTCTTAGTGGAAGAACATTTCAAGAAGCCGGTTATCCTGACCGACTACCCGAAAGAAATCAAGGCCTTCTACATGAAGATGAACGACGACGGCAAGACCGTGCGCGCCATGGACGTGCTCTTCCCGCAGATAGGCGAAATCATCGGCGGTTCGGAGCGCGAGGAAAGCTACGACAAGCTCATGGGCCGCATTGAGGAGCTGGGCATCCCCATGAAGGACATGTGGTGGTATCTCGACACCCGCCGTTTCGGCACCTGTCCGCACTCCGGCTTCGGCCTGGGCTTCGAACGTCTCATCCTCTTTGTGACAGGTATGCAGAACATCCGCGACGTGATACCCTTCCCGCGTACGCCGAAGTCGGCCGACTTCTAAATCCGCCATCATCCCACGACACAGTCAACCGCAGGCTTCTGCCTGTCCTCCCAGTGCTACCGCGCTGTACGTTCGCCCTGAAAGTGCATAAGCATGAGTCCCTTCTACTTACGCTTTTGCCCTTTCAGGGCTTTGAGTGCTTGCGCAGTGGGAGACCAGGCAAAAGCTTGCTTATAATAAACGTGAGCCCTTGCCCGCATTCCCAGTGCACAAGCGCTTATTGCCCCTATCTTTAAGCGTACCTCGAACGCTTGGTACCATGTCATTTACATTCATTTGCGAACCATTTAGGTAGTTCGCTTTCTTCTCTTCAAGCGGGAGCCTCCCCAACACAAACTTTCAACTCTTCGGCTCCCAATCTTTTACGCTTTCAATATATATGCTTAATTTTGCGCCTGTAAGTAAAGAACACAATGATTTATCCCGATAATTTCGAAAGGAAGATTGGCTTTACCGAAATCCGTACGCAGCTGAAAGGGCGGTGCATGTCGGCACTCGGCATCGAGTGGGTCGACAAGCACCTGCAGTTCATGACCGATGCTGCCCGTGTGAGGCAGGCCCTGGCCGAGTGTGCGGAGTACGTGCGCTTCGACCAGGAACACGGCGATGAGGTGGAAAGCGAGTTCTTCGACGTGCGCGAAGCACTGCTCCACATACGTCCCGACAGAACGTACATGGAAGAGCCCGACCTGTTCAACCTGAAACGCTCGCTGCGCTCGGCCGTGAGCTACAGGCTTGCCTTCACCAGCACCACCGACGGACAGGACGATTCGTCCGCAACATCACGGCGGCAGCCGGCTTCTGGTGGAGTGGGAGAGGAAGGTCCCGATGACGAAGCTGATGATGCCGGCGACAACGACGAAACTGAGACACTGGCCTACAACTATCCCGCGCTGGCCGCCATGTCGCAACCCGTGGCCACCTTTCCGGCACTGGTCGACCGTATCGACAGCGTGCTGAACAAGTATGGAAAGGTAAAGGACACGGCCTCGCCCGAACTGCTCTCACTGCGCCACCAGATAGAGGTGACCACCCGCAGCCTGTCCCACAGCCTGCGTTCAATCATCAGCGAGGCACAGGCTTCGGGTTTCATTGACCGCGACGTGACGCCTACCATGCGCGACGGACGACTGGTGATTCCCGTGGCTCCCGCGCTGAAGCGCAAGATCAAGGGCATCGTCCACGACGAGAGCGCCACGGGCAAGACCGTGTTTATCGAGCCCGCCGCAGTGGTCGATGCCAACAACCGCATCCGCGAACTCAAGGCTGCCGAGCGGCGTGAGGTCATCCGCATTCTTCAGGAGCTGGCTTCGGCCATCCGCCCCCACATACCCCAAATCATGCAGTCGCTCCAGTTCCTGGCCCATGTAGACTATCTGCGTGCGCTGGGCATCTTCTCGGCCTCGTGTAAGGCTATCGTGCCCCAGGTTGAGAACGGTGCACTGATAGAGTGGCACCAGGCGCGTCACCCCCTGCTCGAACAGTCGCTCAACCGCCACGGCTCACAGATTGTGCCGCTCGACGTGACGCTGCCCGCAGGTTGCCGCATCCTGATTATCTCCGGACCGAATGCGGGTGGCAAGTCGGTGTGTCTGAAGACGGTGGGCCTGTTGCAGTATATGGCGCAATGCGGTATGCCCGTGCCCACGGGCGAGCGGTCACGTGTGGGCATCTTCGACAGCGTCTTTATCGACATCGGCGATGAGCAGAGTCTGGAGAACGACCTGTCAACCTACTCTTCACACCTGCTCAACATGAAGACCATGATGCGCAACGCGTCGAGTCGCAGTCTGCTGCTGATTGACGAGTTTGGCGGTGGCACAGAACCACAGATTGGCGGAGCACTGGCCGAGGCTATTCTCAACAAGTTCGTGAGCCGCATGACCTACGGCATCATCACCACCCACTACCAGAACCTGAAGCACTTTGCCGAGCAGACGCGTGCCGTGACCAACGGAGCCATGCTCTATGACCGGGCCGAAATGCGCCCCCTCTTCCTGTTGCAGGTTGGCAATCCCGGCAGCTCGTTTGCTGTGGAGATAGCCCGCAAGATAGGCATTCCCGAAGACGTAATCCAGTATGCCACTGACTTGGTGGGCAAGGACTACGTGATGAGCGACAAGTACCTGCAGGACATCGTGCGCGACAAGATGTACTGGGAAACAAAGCGGCGCAACATACGCCAGCGCGAGAAGCAGCTGGAGGACACCGCCCGCCAGTATGAACAAGAAATGACTGACTTCCAGAATGAGCGCAAAGGCATCCTGGCCCAAGCCAAGGCCGAGGCGCAACACCTGCTCGAACAGTCGAATGCGCAGATTGAAAACACCATACGGTCAATCCGCGAGGCGCAGGCCGAAAAGGCTGCCACCAAACAGGCACGTGCCGAACTGGCTGACTTTCGCGACAAGCTGGAACAGAATACCGACGAGCAAGACCGCATAGCCCGGAAGATTGCCAAGATACAACGCCGTCAGCAGCGGCGCGACGAAAAGCCGGGTTCGGCCAGACAGCGCAACGCACAGGCACAGGAAGCAGCCGCCGCTGCCTTGCGCGGCAGTGTGGCCCAGGTGCTTTCATCGCTTGGCCAGGCCAAGAGCAGCAGTACAGCCAAGGCCCTCAAGGCAGGCGATACGGTGCGCATCAAGGGACAAGGTGCGGTCGGACGCATACAGGCCGTGACGGGTAAGAACGCCCGGGTGCTGTTTGGCGTGATGTATACCAACGTGCCGCTGTCCAAGCTCGAACATGCCGAGCCTCCTACGCCGGCAGGGCCTGCTGTCGGGGCCGCCAGCACGTTTGTCAGCAAGCAGACGCGCGATGCCATGTATGAAAAGAAGCTGCACTTCAAACCCGAAATTGACATCCGCGGCATGCACGTGGACGAAGCACTGACTGCCGTGTCCTACTTTATCGACGACTCCATCCAGCTCGAACAGGCCCGCGTGCGCATCCTGCATGGTACAGGAACCGGGGCCTTGCGCGAACTGGTGCGCAACTACCTGCGCACCGTGCCGGGCGTAAAGACCTTCCGCGATGAGCACGTTCAGTTTGGCGGTGCCGGCATCACCGTGGTCGAACTGGATTGACCCTCACACATTCCGAAACAACAAGCCGAAGGCGAAGGTGCAGGCCCGTGCCTGATCTCCCTACGACTCTAATCTCCAAAATCATGTTACAACCTGCAACAAAACGTGCAACCGGCCTGCTGGCCACCCTGCTCTGGTGCGTCGGCCTGACGGCACAGATTCCACAAGGCTATTACAACTCGGCAAAGGGCGAAAAAGGAAAGGCCCTGAAGACCGCGCTCTGCGACATTGTGAGCAGCCACACGCAGTTGTCTTATGACCAACTGTGGGAAGCCTTCAAGAAAACTGACGTACGTCCCGACGGAAAAATCTGGGACATGTATTCCAATGTCACGAACTACACCCCGGGAGGACCTGAACAGGGAAAGAACTACTCGGGCGAGGGCGACTCTTACAACAGGGAGCATTCTTTCCCCAAGAGCTGGTTCAACGATGCCAAGCCCATGTACACCGACCTGTTCCACCTTTATCCCACCGACGGCTACGTGAACAACCGCCGCAGCAATTACCCCTTCGGCGAGACCAAGGGCGAGACCTACAAGTCATCTGGCGGATTCAGCAAGGTGGGCAGCTGCACGGTGTCGGGCTATTCGGGCACGGTATTCGAACCGGCCGATGAGTACAAGGGTGACTTTGCACGCACCTATTTCTATATGGCCACAGCCTATGAAGACAAGATATCCTCCTGGTCGTCGCCGATGCTGGCCGGCAACAAGTACCCCGCCTATGCCAACTGGGCACTGACCATGATGCTGCGCTGGGCCGAAGAAGACCCTGTGAGCGACAAGGAAATTGCCCGCAACAACGCTGTTTACGACTTGCAGAACAACCGCAACCCCTACATCGACTACCCGGGACTGGAACAGTACGTGTGGGGAACGAAAACCGATGTTGCCTTTGACCCCGACAACTACACCCCGGGCGGCAATGGCGGTTCGGAGACCATCGAGGTGGCTGCCCCGACATTCTCGCCGCAGCCCGGCCTGGTGGCCAAAGGCACGGAGGTGACAGTGGCGTGCGCTACCGAAGGGGCCTTGGTCCACTATAGCCTGAACGGTGCCCCAGAAGTGTCGGTCGCCGCTCCCGCCACCTTCCTTGTAGAGACCACCACATCGGTTGTGGCCTATGCTTCGCTGGGAGACGCCCAGAGTGAGACGGTGAGTGTCGTGTACACGGTGGCCGAGGAGGCAGACCAGAGCGAAAAGCTCTACCGCCTTGTCACCGATGCCACCCAATTGGTCGAGGGGCTCCCCGTACTGATTGTCTGTGTGGGACAGAATACGGCCATGGCCGAAATGGACAACAACATCCGCACGTATGTCGACATCGATGCCACCCAGTCGGAAATATGCACCGAAACGGGCAGCACGGGCCTGCCTTATGCCTTCACCTTGGGGCGTGCCGGTACTGACTGGACGCTGTTCAGCACGGCCGAACAGGTTTATCTGGCACTCACCAGTAGCGACAACAAGCTGCATAGCACGACCGACCCGTCAGACGAGTCTGCCTGGTGGACCATTCATGTCGATGCCGAAGGACAGGCCAGCATTGCCAGTGTGACCCATCCCAACCGCACCATCCAGTACAACGCCTCGTCTCCACGCTTTGCCTGCTATAAGTCAAAACAACAGCCCGTGTCGCTATTCATGTCGGCCACTCCGAGTTCCTTGCAGGCTGTTGCGGCCCAGCGGGATGCCTCGAAGGTCAGCGTATATAATATAGGTGGACAGCACGTGCGCACGGCGGCCACCGTGGCCGAAGCCTTGAAGGGCCTACCGGCCGGCATTTATGTGGTGAACGGCACGCGGGTGCTGGTGGGAAAATAAGTGCGGAACGCAAGGACATCTGCTGCCAGCAGACAGAGCAAATGTTCCTCGTCTTTCTGGCTTGGGCAGAGAATCATGACAGACAGATTGTCCCAAAAGCATAATCTGTGGTCCAATAAGGAGTCAATCCGCAGTTTTTATGTACATTTGCACCCCGAAAAAGGGATTCTGCACGTGTAGGAGGGGAGTGAAGCTGCTCCTTTACTCCGCCTGCACCACCCGACAATCAACCGAAAGACTATCTAAACAATAAACATTTTACGTTATGAACAAGATGAAGTTTTCTGTATGTGCTGTCAGCTTGGCCATGTTGCTAAGCAGCTGCGGCATGTCTAACACTGCCAAGGGCGGTATTATCGGCGGTGCCGGTGGTGGCGCGCTGGGCGCATTGGTAGGCCAGCTCGTTGGCGGCAACGGCAAGAGCACTGCTATCGGCGCAGCTGTAGGTACGGTTGTAGGTGCCGGTGCCGGTGTGCTGATTGGCAACAAGATGGACAAGGCCAAGAAGGCTGCCGAGCTGGCCAACGCCGAGGCCGAAGTGCTGACCGACAAGAATGGTACGCAGTATGTAAAGGCTACCTTCGACAGCGGCCTGCTCTTCAACACGGGTTCAGCCACACTGAGTGCCAGCGCACAGGCTGCCATCAAGAAATTCGTGACCAACCTGTCTGCTGAGGACAACACCTTCGACCTCGCTATCTGCGGTTTCACCGACAATGCAGGCTGGAAGAACAGCACCGCCGAGCAGAGCAAGGCCAAGAACCTTCAGCTCTCGCAGCAGCGCGCCGATGCCGTAAAGAACCAGATTGTGGGTTCAGGCTATCCCGCCGCCCGTCTGGTTAGCGTACAGGGCTTTGGTGAAGAAAATCCCGTGGCTGACAACGCTACTGCCGAAGGCAAGCAGCAGAACCGCCGCGTGGAGGTTTACATCCTGCCCAGCCAGGACATGATCAATGCAGCCAACGCCCAGTCCAAGTAATTGCTGCTGGCATACCGAATGCTGTAGATATAGCTGCGTCTTCGCGTAAGCGAAGGCGCAGTTTTCTTTGCGGTGTACACAAGACCTGTCTGCGCCTTCAGTCCCTGCTCTTTGCGGCTGGCCTCACAGCACCTCCGGCAAGACTGAAAGCGCATCCCTACAACGGGCCCAAAGCTTTTTCCGACACCTCCTAAGAGCTTTTCCGACAACGGCCCAAAGATTTTTCCAACACCTCCTGAGAGCTTTTTCGACAGGGCCAAAGCATTTTCCGATAAGAACAAAGAAGTGGCGCAAGCTGCCCGAGAGTTGAAGGGGAGCTTGCGCCACATGACTGTTCAGAACAGAGTGGGGAAGAGAGCGGTCAACAGCAGGCCACGGTGAGTCCGGCCATTACGATGCTGACCATCGACATGAGCTTAATGAGAATGTTGAGCGACGGGCCGCTGGTGTCCTTGAAGGGGTCTCCTACGGTGTCACCGACAATAGTGGCCTTGTGGCACGTGCTGCCCTTGCCGCCGTAATTGCCTTCTTCCACATATTTCTTGGCATTGTCCCAGGCTCCACCCGCATTGGACATGAAGATGGCCAAGGTGAATCCTGCGGCCAGACCGCCCGTAAGCAGTCCCAACACACCTGCCACGCCGAGCACCACGCCCACCACTACGGGAATGATGATGGCCAACAGCGAAGGCAGAATCATCTCGCGCTGCGCGCTGCGGGTACTGATGGCCACACAGCGGCCATAGTCGGGCGTGGCCTTCCCTTCAAGTATACCCTTGATTTCGCGGAACTGCCGGCGCACCTCGTCAACCATGGCTCCGGCGGCACGGCCTACGGCCCCCATGGTAAGTCCACAGAACAGGAAGGCGGCCATAGCGCCGATAAAGGCACCTGTCAGCACCTTGGGGTTGATGAGTGTGACTTGGAAGAACGACATGAAATCACTGATACCCGCCTCTGAGGGATTGAACGCGCTGCCTGCGGCATCTACGAAGGTGCGGCCCTCCTCCACGGCGCGGATCATGGCAATCTTTATTTCTTCAATATAGGAAGCCAGCAGGGCGAGCGCGGTCAGGGCAGCCGACCCGATGGCAAAGCCTTTTCCTGTGGCAGCCGTGGTGTTGCCTAACGCATCTAGTGCATCCGTGCGTTTGCGCACGTCTTCGCCCAGCCCGCTCATTTCAGCGTTGCCGCCGGCATTGTCGGCTATCGGTCCATAGGCATCGGTGGCCAACGTGATGCCCAGCGTAGAGAGCATGCCGACCGCTGCAATGCCTATGCCGTAGAGGCCGCGGCTGATGGAGGCGGCACTCATGGACAGGTCAAAGCCGTTGGCAAACATATAGCTGAGCATGATGGCTACGCAGATTGTCACCACAGGCACCATGGTCGAAATCATGCCGGTGCCTATTCCCTTGATGATGACTGTGGCCGAACCTGTTTGCGAAGCCTGCGCGATGGACTGCGTAGGCTTGTAGCTCTGGGAGGTGAAATATTCTGTGGCCTGGCCGATAATCACGCCTGCTGCCAGACCAGTGACTACAGAGAAGGAGAGGCCCAGCCAACCGGGCATGTCGAGCAGATAAAGGATAGCGAAGGTGGCTGCGGCTATCAGGACGGCACTGAGGTTGGTGCCCAGCCCCAGCGAACGGAGCAGCTGGCGCGTGCCGGCCCCTTCCTTGGTACGAACGGCGTAGATGCCTGCCAAGGAGAGGAAAATGCCTACCGAGGCGATAATCATGGGCGCTATCACGGCTTTCAGCTGGAGTTCGCCGTTCAGTGCGAAGGCCGTGGCTCCCAAGGCGGCTGTAGAGAGTATCGAGCCGCAGTAGCTCTCATAGAGGTCTGCTCCCATGCCGGCCACATCGCCCACGTTGTCGCCCACGTTGTCGGCTATGGTGGCGGGATTGCGCGGGTCGTCTTCGGGTATGTCGGCCTCCACTTTACCGACAAGGTCTGCTCCCACGTCGGCCGCCTTGGTGTAGATGCCTCCGCCCACTCTGGCAAACAGTGCCTGCGTGGACGCTCCCATGCCGAAAGTCAGCATGGTCGTGGTGATGGTGACAAGGGCTGTCGGATGGCCGCCGTAATAGCTGTTGAGGATGAGGAACCACAGGGCTATGTCGAGCAGTCCCAATCCGACCACGACCAAGCCCATGACCGCACCACTGCGGAAGGCTATGCGCAGGCCGCTGTCCAGTCCCTTGCGGGCGGCGTTGGCCGTACGCGCCGAGGCGTAGGTGGCTGTCTTCATGCCGAAGAAGCCGGCCAAACCCGAAAACAGACCGCCCGTAAGGAAGGCGAAGGGAACCCAGGGGTTCTGCACCTTCATCACATAGGCCATAAAAGAGAATACAAGGGCAAGCACGATGAATACGATACCCACCACCTTGTACTGTTGCTTGAGGTAGGCCATGGCTCCCTTGCGCACATGGGCGGCAATGTCCTTCATGCGGTCGGTGCCTTCTTCTTGACGCATCATGGTACGAAAGAAGTACCAAGCCATGCCAAGGGCGGTAATGCTGGCTAAGGGTACAAGCCAGAAGACCAATGGAATGTTGTTCATGTTGTGTGGTTTGTTAGATGGTTATTGATGTAAGGGATGATGTAAGGGATGTTCTATAAGGAAGGGAATGCAAAGCGTCCCACTGCCTCATTTCAGCACGACGCGGTCGCCCAACACTTGGGCAAACATGCGTTCTACATGACACAGAGCCATGTACTCCTTCAGCACTTCGTTATATTTTTCAGGATTGCTCATCACCTCAGGGCGGGCCAGTTCCCGGAGCAGCTCTTTCAGCCGCACCTTGATGACTGCGTGCTTGAAGTCGTGGACCAGTCGCGGCACCACCTCCTCCAGACGGTAGCGTTCTTCGACGTACTGCGCCTGCTGGTTGCTGCTCAAGGCGAACGGAACTTCCGACAGACGGCTTGCCAAAGTACTGATTTCCACGTTGGTGTGCTGATTGAAGTAAACAGTCGGATTCCACTCATTATCAGTGCAATGTGACAGGGCCTCTTCGAGTATTTGTCGACAAGGTGCTGAGGGCAGTTGCATGTTGTCGGTCTGTAGCTGTTCGCTGATAAACTGTGCCACAGGAATTTCCCGTTCCTCGTCCTCCTCGGTGCGGCACTTGATGGGTAGATTGGCGTAGCGTATGACCATGGTGACGAGCAGTTCCTCCTCACGCTGCACCATGGGAACCGACAGAGGCAAAGGAGTAGGAGAGGGGGCTTCCTTTCGTGCTTCTCCAGAGCTCTCCGGCCTTTGGGTCCCATTTCGTTTGGCCACCCGCTGCTTGTTGATTTCACCCACAATGAGTTCTTCGGCCACATGCAGCTTCTGTGCACACTCCTGGATGTAGGTTTGCTGAACGATGCGGTTGGGGATGACCGATATGCTCTTCACCACATCTTCAATCAGCTCGGCCCGTTTCAGCGGATCGCCTTTCGCATCGCTCAGCAGCAGGTCTGTCTTGAACTTGATGAAGTCCACCTGGTGCTGGTCGATGTAGGCGCGAAGCTCGTCGGCACGGTGTTTACGCGCAAAACTGTCGGGGTCGTCACCGTCGGGCAGCAGCAGCACCTTCACGTTCAATCCTTCAGACAAGAGCATATCGATACCGCGCAGGCTGGCCTTGATGCCGGCGGCATCGCCATCGTAGAGCACCGTGATGTTCTCTGTAAACCGGTGGAGCAGCCTGACCTGTCCTTCGGTCAGTGAGGTTCCCGACGAGGCAACGACGTTCTCAATGCCGCTCTGGTGCATGGAGATGACATCGGTGTAGCCTTCCACCAGGAAGCAGTTACCTTGTTTCACAATGGCACTCTTGGCCTGGTAGAGTCCGTAAAGTTCATGGCTCTTGCTGTAGATTTCACTCTCGGGCGAGTTGACGTACTTGGCGATGTTCTTGTCTGCACTCAGTATGCGGCCGCCGAAGGCCACAACCTTGCCCGACACGGTGAACACGGGAAAAATGACACGGCCATGGAAGCGGTCGCACAGCTGTCCGTTGCCATCCTTCTTGTAGCACACGCCCGTTTTCAGCAGATATTCCTCCTTGAAACCATGCGATAGTGCCGCGTGTGCCAAGGCCTCCCTTTGTTGCGGCGAAAAACCCAGTCCGAACTTGGCAATCATGTCGTCACGGATGCCACGCGAACGCAGGTAAGCCATGCCTTGCGCCACGCCGTCCACACCGTTGTGCAGTGTATCCTGGAAGAATCGGTTGACCCATTCATTCACGGCAAACATGCTCTCGCGCGTGCTTTGTGCCACGCGTTCCTCATCCGTCATTTCCTTTTCCTGGACTTCGATGCCGACGCGTCGTCCCAGCCATTTGATGGCTTCGGGATAAGTCATTTGCTCCAGTTCCATCACGAAGCTGACCGCGTTGCCGCCTTTGCCACACGAAAAGCACTTGCACAGCTGGCGTGCCGGTGAAACGGTGAATGACGGTGTCTTCTCGTTGTGAAACGGACAGAGGCCTTTATAGTTGGCCCCCGACTTACGAAGCGTCACGAACTCCTTTACCACGTCGACTATGTCGGTGGCGTCCAGAATGCGCTGTATGGTGCTTTTGTCAATCATAGGTATCAGGGAACTTCGGCAGCCCGAAGCCTCATCTTTATTTAAGTTTCGGAAGTATTCTCTTGTAGTTGACAAGCGCGTTCAAGGTTGCGGACTTTGCGCTGATGCCCCTTCGGGGCGTGACTTCAGGTGCCCACCGGGTAGGTCCAGAAGGCAGGAGAAGGGCATCGTCCCGAGGCCTTTCCGGACAGGCGACTCTCGTTCCGCTCTTCGCTATTAAACATAACCGTGCTTCGAAGTCTAACTGGGAAGTGCTCGGGAGCGAAGCTGAAGTTGGGATGAATATGAAGAGTCCGGAGTTCATCACATGCTGTCCGGTCGGCCCGAAGCGGTCATTGGACAGTTGCATTACAAACTCCGAACTCTTCAAACACGTGCTTCCACCGGGCTTCAGCCGTTCATGGAAGCCAGGAACTCCTCGTTGTTCAGCGTATTTTCCATACGTTTCTTCACGTCGGTCAGTGCTTCGAGCGAGTTCATTTCTGAAATGTAGTTGCGCAGCACCCACATACGTCCCAGCGTAGCCGGGTCTTGCAGCAGGTCGTCGCGACGTGTCGACGAGGCAATGATGTTGACTGCCGGGAACACGCGCTTGTTGGCCAGCGTGCGGTCGAGCTGCAGTTCCATGTTGCCCGTACCCTTGAATTCCTCGAAAATCACCTCGTCCATCTTCGAGCCTGTGTCAATCAGTGCTGTGGCGATGATGGTCAGCGAACCGCCGCCTTCTATGTTGCGGGCAGCACCGAAGAAGCGTTTCGGCTTCTGCAGGGCATTGGCGTCGACACCACCCGAAAGAATCTTGCCCGAAGTTGGAGCAACCGTATTGTAGGCACGGGCCAGACGGGTGATAGAGTCAAGGAAAATCACCACATCGTGTCCGCACTCAACCATGCGTTTGGCCTTATCGAGCACGATGCCGGCAATCTTCACATGGCGCGAAGCAGGCTCGTCGAAAGTCGAGGCAATCACTTCGGCCTTTACGGTACGCATCATGTCGGTCACTTCTTCAGGACGTTCGTCAATCAGCAGCATCATGAGGTAGGTGTCGGGATGGTTGCGCGCAATGGCATTGGCAATATCCTTCATCAGCATGGTCTTGCCCGTTTTGGGCTGGGCCACAATCAGGGCGCGCTGTCCCTTGCCGATAGGCGTGAACAGGTCGACAATGCGGCAGGACATGGCATCGCTCTTGTTTCCTGTACAGAGGTTGAACTTTTCGTCGGGGAACAGGGGCACCAAGTGTTCAAACGAGACACGGTCGCGCACAGCCTCGGGAGTCAGGCCGTTAATGTGGTGAATGTCGATCAGCGCAAAGAACTTTTCGCCTTCGCGCGGGATTTTCACCTTGCCCTGTACCACATCGCCGGGCTTTAGGCCATACTGCTTGATCTGTGCCGGCGACACGTAGATGTCATCGGGCGAAGCGAGATAGTTGTAGTCGGAGGAACGCAGGAAGCCGAATCCCTCGGGGACTACCTCAAGCACTCCCCTACCCTCCAGCAGGTGGTCTTCGGGTGCGAACTGCACCACGGGCTGCTTGACAACGGGCTCAGCCACAACAGGCTGCGGCTCTTCAGCCGGCTGGGGGGCAGACATCGGCTCGCCTCCTTCGGCAGCTTGTGGCGTGTTGGCAGCCAGTCGTTCCTGCATCAGCGGGTCATCCTTGAAGCGGCGGAAGCGTACCCGGCCGTTGGACCAGTTGTCTGCCACAGGCTGTGACACATTGGCCTGCCGACGCATGGGCTGCATGGGTGCCTGTACGGGATTCAGTCCGGGCACATTGAGTTCGGCACCTTCATACATGAGGGGAATATCCTTCACAATGATAAAGTCGTCTTCATTGTTCGGGTTTTCGGTTCTGCTGGCGCGCGGCCATTTGGAGTGACTTTGTCCCATGGGTATGTTGCTGGCTTCGAGCGTACGCTTCACTTCTTCCATGTCAAGCACATCGGGATTTTGCGCCTCGCTGTTTTCCGGACGGTTATTCAGTTGTTCAGCGAGGAAGTCCGGCAAGTCATTGGCTGCACTTTCGGTTTTCCGGGCTTCAGTCTCGACAGGTTCAGTCCGTACCGTTTCGTCATTGTTTGCATTCAGCTCCGCAGCCTTCAGGGCGGCCTCACGTGCGGCTATTTCAGCTTTGCTGGGTCTTCCTCTTTTGCGTTTGGGTTGTGCGGGCTCCTCAGCGGCGGCAAGGTTGGCCGCAACGTTATCATTGCCCTTTTCGTTTGTATCCTTTTTAATGGTGCGTGTACGTTTCTTGGGTGAAACGCCTTCAGCCATCTGTACGGCATTCATTTCGGCTTGAGCGTCCAATATGTCATAGACCAGTTCATCGTGTGACTTGCCTTCAGCCTCGCGGATCTGGAAGTCGGCAGCCAGTTTCAGGAGCTCGGCCATTTCCTTGCCCAATAAGTCTTCTTTGGTGTAGTTTGCCATATAGCTGTGTTCTATAATATATATAGGGGAATCTTTGTAGTTTTCTAATTGGAAAAAGTGCACGTACGTAAATTGGCAGCATGGTACAGGTCCGCGTTGACCCCCTCACAAAGGAGGGCGAAGAAGCTGGTGTTTGTGAAACAGGAAAGCAGAAATAACAGATGGAGAATAACGGCGGTGCACGAGGATGCGTGCAACAACTGACAACTGCCGGACCGACTGCAAACAAACAATTTGTGCTGTTAGTGTTGATTACGCCCAATGGATTTGGGCCATCCAGCTCAAAAACTGCTGCAAAAATAATGGTTTTTCCTAAAGTGGCCCTCTTTGGCGGGCATATTTTTTGTGCTAAAAGGGCTGTAAAGGCGTAAAATGTGCATTGAGGCTGCCAAATACGCACGGAGCGAGGGCATACCGGCTTTTCGGTCGCTGTGGTTACTTGATGCCGCGCTTGTTCAAAGCTTCGGCATAGCGGCGGGCATTGGCCAGGTGTTCGGCATAGGTTGCGGCAAAGTTGTGCGTGCCCGAGAAGTCCTCCTTGGCACACATGTAGAGATAGTCATGGTGCTCATAGTTGAGCACGGCGTCGATGGCATCGGCCGAGGGAATGCAGATTGGGCCGGGAGGCAGTCCCTCATTCATGTAGGTGTTATAGGGGCTGTCGGTGGTGAGATGCGCGTGCATGATGCGGCGCAGTCCGAAGTCGCCCAAGGCGAATTTCACCGTAGGGTCTGCCTGGAGCTTCATGCCCTGACGCAGGCGGTTGATATACATGCCTGCAATGGCAGGGCGTTCGGCCTGGTTGGCACTTTCCTGTTCGACAATCGAAGCCAGGGCGGCCACCTCATAGGGCGTAAGTTCCAGGTCGCGTGCCAATGCCCGGCGGCCTTCGTCCCAGAAAGCCTCATACTCGCGCTTCATGCGTCGCAGCAGGTCGGCCGGCTCTATGTCCCAGTACACCTGGTAGGTATTGGGCACAAACAGGGCTGGCGCGGTGGCCGTGTCGGCTTGCAGTTCGGCCAGCAGTTCCGGGTCGGTAAAAGCCTTCATGAGTGCTGCCGAGTCGGCTTGCAGCTTGGGGGCAATGCGTCCGGCCATGGCGGCCAGTGTGTGGGTCACAGGTATGACCAGGTTGACGGGCTCCTGCCGGCCCGCACGCAGACTGCGTATCAGGCTGAAGGCGCTGACATGCTTGCCCGTCTGGTAGCGTCCGGTGTGTACATGGGACGAATAGCGCATAGCCTTGCCCCAAAAGCGGACCAGATACATCCGGCTGTCGGGGGTTTGCGTGAGTTTGTGGTATACGGAGTCTGCGGTGTCGTCCTTGTCGACGTATACATACGAGGCGGAATCTGTGCGGCTGAATGGCATGAGCGCAGCGAATGCCACACAAGCTAATAGTACGGCAACCACAGCACTGCCGCCGATGGCTGCTGCCAGCCAAGCTCTTTTCTTGTTCATTTTGAATCAACTTACGGGTTGGGATGCCGCGTTGGCGCAGCATCGCAGGTGATATGGCCGCAAAAGTATAGAAAATCTGCGAACCGTCTCTTTCTCCTTGGCAGGAAAGTTTGGGAGCCCAAGGAATGTGTATGTCGTTTTTGTTTGTACTTTTGCATCCACTCCCACAACAAACCGGCCATGAAACCGACACATGGCAACAGCAATCAGTCTTTGGAGCCCAACAGCAGTAACAGAAAGGTAACGACAAAAAGACAAGGGGATTTATCCATCAGCTAACGGAATCATGAAAGAGTTCAGACTGCAATCGGCCTACCAGCCCACCGGCGACCAGCCCGAAGCCATCAGGCAGCTGGTCGAAGGCGTACGCGACGGTGCACCGGCCCAAGTGCTGCTGGGCGTGACAGGCTCGGGCAAGACCTTTACCGTAGCCAATGTCATTGCGCAGATAGGCAAGCCCACGTTGGTGCTCAGCCACAACAAGACCCTGGCGGCACAGCTCTACACCGAGTTCAAGGGTTTCTTTCCCGACAACGCGGTGGAGTACTACGTGTCCTACTACGACTATTACCAGCCCGAAGCCTACATAGCCTCGACCGACACCTACATTGAGAAGGACCTGGCTATCAACGAGGACATCGACAAGCTGCGTCTCGCTGCCACCTCTTCGCTCCTGTCGGGTCGCAGCGACGTGATTGTCGTGTCGTCCGTGTCGTGCATATACGGCATGGGCAACCCTGCTGCCTTCTACGAGAATGTGATTGAACTGGTAGTCGGTAAGACGTTGAGTCTCAACAAGTTGCTCTGCCAGCTTAACGACAGCCTCTATGTGCGCAATGACGTGCAGCCCAAGGCGGGCTGTTACCGTGTGAAGGGCGACACGGTCGACGTGTTCCTGGCCTATGCCGACGAGATTATCCGCATCTGCTTCTGGGATGAAGAGATTGACGGTATCGAGCAAGTCGATGCCGTCTCGGGCATGCGCATGGCAACCTACGATGCCTATAAGATATATCCGGCCAACCTCTTCCTCACCTCAAAGGAGACCCAGGAACTGGCCATACGCAAGATACAGGATGACCTTGTCGCGCAGGTAGCGTGCTTTGAAGAGGCTGGCAAGACCTTGGAGGCCAAACGCCTGAAAGAGCGTGTGGAGTACGACATCGAGATGATTCGGGAGCTGGGCCACTGTTCGGGCATAGAGAACTATTCGCGCTACTTCGACGGCCGCGAGGCAGGCACACGACCTTTCTGCCTGCTCGACTTCTTTCCCGAGGATTTCCTGTTAGTCATCGACGAGAGCCATGTGACTGTGCCCCAGATCAGAGCCATGTACGGCGGCGACCGTTCCCGAAAGGAGTCATTGGTGAACTATGGCTTCCGCCTGCCTGCTGCGCTCGACAACCGTCCGCTGAAGTTTGAGGAGTTCCACGAAATGGCCAGACAGGTCATCTACATCAGTGCCACGCCGGCCGAATACGAGCTGGCCGAAAGCGAAGGCGTAGTCGTCGACCAGGTTATCCGTCCTACAGGTCTGCTGGACCCGCCCATTGAGGTGCGCGACACGGACTATCCCGTCGACGACCTGATGGAGGAAATATGCCGGGTGCGCCAACAGGGCGAGCGCGTGCTGGTCACTACGCTGACCAAGCGCATGGCCGAAGAGCTGACCGACTACCTGCTGAAGCATGGTGTCGAGACGGCTTACATCCACAGCGATGTCGACACGCTGGAGCGTGTACAGATCATGGAGGACCTGCGGCGCGGTGTCTACGATGTGCTGGTCGGTGTCAACCTGCTGCGCGAAGGGCTGGACCTGCCTGAGGTAAGCTTGGTGGCCATACTCGATGCCGACAAGGAAGGCTTCCTGCGCTCGGCCCGTTCGCTGACCCAGACTGCCGGACGTGCCGCGCGCAATGTTCACGGACGGGTAATCATGTATGCCAAGGAGATTACGCAGTCCATGCAGCAGACCATCGACGAGACGGAGCGCAGGCGCGCCAAGCAGCTGGCCTACAACGAGCTGCACCACATCCAGCCGAAGCAGATTGTCAAGGCCATTGCCGAAAACGAACTGGTGACGCTGGCCAAGCGCGGCGACAAGTCCCAAACCGATGTCCCCCACTCTGCTGGCTATGGGCAGCAGGCTGCCGACCGGACCGACACCCTCTCCATGGCGGCCGAAGGCAATCCGCACTACGGCAAGAAGGCCGAAAGTCCGGAAGAGCATGTCGAAAGGTTGCGCAGACTGATGAAGAAGGCCGCCGCCGATTTCGACTTTGTACTGGCAGCACAGTTGCGCGACGAGCTGAAGCGGGCCGAAGCGCTGTTGGGATGATGAGAATACGATAGCGGAGGCATAAATTAGGCGGATGGATGCTGAATTTATAGAACATCCCCAAAATTTGATTTGATTCACCCTATTATATATACGTGTATTTACACCTGTCTTGTACTGAAATAGGTTGACCACAAAACCATCAAATTTTAGTACAATGCC
>CAMBOH010000008.1 GCA_945869305.1 uncultured bacterium | reverse complement strand
TACCCAGGGCGATGCCCTGGGCTATGTGCTCGTTGCCCCTTCGGGGCGTGCCTTGGACGCATGCTCTTATTCCCTGATTCAACTTGCGAAACGTGAGTAAGCTCATAGACTTAAGACTATTATGATAAGCTCATAGACTTAAGACTATAAGCTAAAAGAGTATCGCCTATCTTGTCAGGGCAGTGCCCACCGCTTCGCCCTTCTGCTGTTCGTCCATGCCGGCCAGGGCGGGACGGAAGAAGAAGAGGCGGAGCACTACGAAGATGACAAACAGCTTGATGAGGATAATGACCCAGAGCGTACGGCCCCATGTCATCTGCCTGAAGCCGTCGCGGTAGAAGTGCCAGATGCGGGATAACAAGGCGAATGGAGCAATCATGTGGCAAAAATAGAAAAATGTGTGGAATGTGCGTGATGTAGCCTTGTGTTTTTGCAGTAGCGGGCACTGATAGCCCGTTTCGGGCAGGAACTGTCGGGGTCAGGGCCGGGCGGTGTGGCATCGCCTCTTGTCTCCGGCCTGTCCACAGAAGTTTTGTTCATCCGCAGAGGTCAGACAGATGAAAGACAGGTGTCTGTCTGACATCCGGGGGCGGACTGTCGGCTGTGTATCAGCCGCTCGATGCCTTGCCTCACCGAGCGCAGGCCGAATGCTTCGGGCCGCAGTTCGTGCAACGGAATCCAACGCAGGCCGGCTGCATCATCGTGGGCCTGCACCTCGTGGGGGTTGGCAATGCGGCACAGGAAGAAGGCATCGGCCGTGTGGACGGTGTGTGCGCTGAAGGGGTAGGCATTGGGATAGGAGAACAGGAAGTCGGCCGAGAGGAGTTCGGCCCCCACTTCTTCATGCAGTTCGCGGGCCAGTCCGTCGGTGATGCTCTCACCAGGGTCGACAAATCCGCCCGGCAGGTCGAGCGTGCCTTTGGCCGGTTCGCGGCCACGCACCACACAGAGCAGTTGGTCAAGGTCGTTGACCACTACAGCCACGGTAGCTGCGGCGGCATTGGGGTAGAACGTGAAGCCGCAGTCAGCACACCGTTTGCTGTAGGCATCGTGCGTTTCGAAGCGGCGGCTGCCGCAGTGCGGGCAGAACAGGAAGTCGTGAAGGGGGTGTAACGGGGTGGGAGATGGAGACATCAGCGCGGGAAGTATGTGGTCGGTGGAAAATGAAGATGAGGTGACGGGCCTTCCCTTCAGACACAGGCGTTTGCCTGTCAAGGGATAGCCCGTCACCTCATCTTGTTCAGACTTGGGAAATCAGGTTTACTTTTCCGTCATGTCGGTAGGCCGGATAGACACTGTGACGCAGTTGTTCTGCTTGAGGAGCACGTTGTTGACGAAGTCTTGGATATCCTTCGAGCTTACGCTCTTCACGGCGTCTTCGAAGCCCGTCCGTTCGTCCTTGTTCCAGATGGACTTGTTGTAGATGAGGCCCATCCAGTAGCCGTTCTTCTTCTGGCTGTCGGCGTAGTCCTTCAGTTCGAACTGCTTCACCTTGTCGAGCTCCTCGGCGGTCACACCCTTGGCGGCGATGTCGTCGATGCCCTGCTTCATGAGCAGGAGGGCCGAGTCGAGCTGTGCGGGCTTCACGGGGCAGTAGATCTGCATGGCGTAGTCTTCGCGTTCGCCGAAGCCGGCGTTGGCCGATGCACCCACGCTGTAGGCGATGCCGGCTTCTTCGCGGATGCTCTTCAGGTAGCGCTGCGTGAGGATTTCGCCCAGGGCGTTCACCACGGCAGCCTGCTTGAGCGAGTAGGGGACCGTTCCCGACCAGATCTGTACGAGGGTAGCCTGCGGCGTTTCCATGTCGCGGTAGAAGTGGTTGCTGACCACGCCCGTGACGGGGTAGTTCTTGAGGTCCACCATCTTCTCGCGCTTCTTCACGCCCTTGAGCGGGGCGATATACTGTTCGGTGAAGGCGCGGAGCGAGTCGAGGTCGAAGGCCCCGGTGAAGTAGAAGTCGAAGTCGCCGGCGGCGTTGAAGCGAGCGGAGTAGATGCGCTTGATGGCCTCGTAGTCAGCCTTGTCGAGGTCGTGGACCTTGAGGCTGGCCTTGCGCGGGTTGTGGCCGAAGAGGGTGCAGACGAGCGAGTCGGAGAAGGCCGTCATCGGGTTCTTCTCGGCGTTCTCGAGGCTGGAGCGCAGGTAGGTGATGGCATTGTTGTAGCCGTCGGGGTCGTTGGCGGGAGCCTGGAAGCGCAGGTAGATGAGTTCGAAGAGGGTGCGGAGGTCCTTGGGTGTGGCAGAGCCTTCGAGGTTTTCGGTCAGTTCGCCGATGAAGGGGTTGCAGGTGGCGTTCTTGCCGGCGAGCTTCTTCTGGAGTTCGGTGGAGGTGAAGTTGCCGAGGCCCGTGTTGCTCACCACGGTGGGGAGGAGCTTGAGGTTCACGTAGTCCTTCATGTCTACCGTGTTCTCGCCGCCGAAGCTGGTGGCGCGGAACTGCACTTCGCTGTCGTTGAAGTCCGTTTGCTTGAAGAAGACGCGGGCCCCGTTCTGGAGTGTCCAGCAGGTGTAGCCGAAGTCAGCCTTTTCTTCCTTGGTGATCTTGCCCTTCTTGGGGAGTGAGGGCACGAGGGGTTCGCTCTTCACGTTGTCCACGTAGGCTTCGAGCTGTGCGGCCTGAGCGGCACTGACAGCCTGCTTGAAGTCATCGACGGTCGGCACGTTCACGCCTTCCTTGTCGGGGTAGAACGCGAGGCAGACGAAGTTCGTGTCCATGCGGGCCGTGTACTGCTTCATGACTTCCGAAGCGACGGGCACGAGCATCTGCTGCTGGTTCATCACCTGGGCCAGCTGCTTGTAGGTCTGGAACTCCGTTTCGATGTCGGGGATGGGGTTGCCTTCGAGGAAGTGGCGCACATACTGGGGCACGTAGAAGTTGTTCTTCTGCTTCGTGCGGTTGTCGTAGATGCGCTCAAGGCTGTTGATGAACTCCTCGCTGGCGCGGTTGAGCTCTGTGCCCGTGAAGCCGAAGCGCTTGGCGCGTTCCACCTCCTGGAGCACAGCCTGGAGTGCGGCAGCGTCTTCTCCGGGTTTCGGGAGAATGGAGAGCATGAAGGCATCGCAGGTCTTCGACATGATGTAGTTGCCGTAATTGCTTCCGGCACCGATGAAGGGGCAGTCGGGCTTCTGGCTCAGTTCGCCGAGGCGGGCGTTGAGCGAGCTGGCTATGAGGCTGTTGATGTATTCCATCTGGAGGAATACGGGCGTGTTCTTCAGTTCGGCGGGTATGGGCTCAGACTTGAAGAACACCTGGATGATGCCTCGTGTCTGTTCCTTGTCCTTGTCGATGACGTAGATGGGCTCGTTGTTGTCGGGCACGGGGTAGAACTCGTAGGTGGCAGGATTCTCGGGCATCTTGATGGGCGAGAAGATAGCCTTGATTTTGGCTTCCACCTGGTCGACGTCGATGTCGCCTACCACGATGATGCCCTGCAGGTCAGGACGGTACCACTTTTCGTAGTAGGCGCGCAGCTCTTCGGGCTTGAAGTTGTCGATGACCGACATGAGTCCGATGGGGTAGCGCAGTCCGTAGCGCGAGCCGGGGTAGAGAGTGGGCAGGTTGCGCTCGAACATGCGGCCTGAAGCCGATGAGCGCATGCGCCATTCTTCGTGAATCACACCGCGCTCCTTGTCGATTTCGGCAGGGTCGAGCGTCAGGCCGTCGCTCCAGTCGTGGAGGATGAGCAGGCAGGAGTCGATGTTGGTCTCTGTCACGGGCACATCGTCAATGTTGTACACCGTCTCGTCGGTCGAAGTGTAGGCATTGAGGTTCTGGCCGAACTTCACGCCGATGCGCTCGCAGAACTGGATGAGCGAGTTGCCCGGGAAGTTGTCAGAACCGTTGAAGCACATGTGTTCCAGGAAGTGGGCCAGACCGCGCTGGCTCTCCTCCTCCTGTACGGAGCCCACCTTCTGGGCAATGTAGAAGTTGGCACGGTTTTCGGGCAGGGCGTTGTGGCGTATGTAATACGTCAAGCCGTTGTCGAGCTTGCCCATGCGCACATCCTTGTCGATGGGAAGCTGTGGCATCTGCATCTGTGCGCGCAGCGGCATCAGCGCGATGCACGCCAGCAGCAGGCAGTAGAATCTGAACTTTTTCATGTTAGGTGTTTGATATGTTTTAAAGGATGATTTTCCGGTTGTCTTGAAGGTTTGACGCGGCAGTCCGTCTGTTTGCTACATGAGGCTGCCCGGTCTTCAGGTAGTGGTGTTGCGGGCGCGGGCACGCCCGCATTGCGGGTTGAATGCGCAAAAGTAGAAAAATATCTGAAGTTGAGACAAGTGTGAAAAATCTTTTTGGCATTTTCTTTGCCCTTCGGTGGCCTTACATTACCTTTGCCCCAACCTTGTGGGGCGCTGACGGGTGTTTGCCGCCCGTTTCTTGCCGCCATGTTGCGTACCGCCCCATTCCCGCCATGACATTCACTTAACAAATACCTTATATCTATGCGAAAGACCCAATTGACCTTATTGGCCACCTTGTTCGCCCTTCCTGCGTTTGCCCAGGTGCAGCCCCTCGGAGGCTTCTATTACGGACAGATGCCGGCCCCTACGGGCTGGGAGTGGCAAAGCCCCGACTCTGTGGCCTACAACAAGCAGCAGCCCCACGCCTGGTTCTTCTCGTTCGAGAATGCGGAGCAGGCACGCAAGGTGTTGCCCGAGAACAGCAGCCTGTGGCGGTCGCTCGACGGCGAGTGGCAGTTCCACTGGGCATCGAACCCCGACCAGCGTCCCAAGGACTTCTACCGCACCGACTTCGACGCCTCGGCCTGGGCCAAGGTGCAGGTGCCGATGAACTGGAACCTGGCCGGCATGCAGCGCGACGGAAAGTTCAACTACGGCTATCCCATCTACGTGAACCAGAAAGTCATCTTCCAGCACCAGGTGGCTGTGGGAGACTGGAAAGGTGGCGTGATGCGCACGCCGCCCCAGAACTGGCTGACCTATAAGGACCGCAACGAAGTAGGCTCCTACCGCCGCACCTTCGACATTCCCGCCGACTGGGAAGGCAAGGAAGTCTACCTCAATTTCGACGGCGTCGACTCTTTCTTCTACCTCTATGTGAACGGACGGTATGTCGGTTTCTCGAAGAACTCGCGCAACCTGGCCCAGTTCGACATCACTCCCTACCTGAACAAGAAGGGCGAGAACCTGGTGGCAGTCGAGGTGTACCGCAACAGCGACGGCTCCTTCCTCGAAGCCCAGGACATGTTCCGCTTGCCCGGCATCTTCCGCAGCGTGTCGCTGACGGCCAAGCCCAAGGTGCAGGTGCGCGACCTCAAGGCCATTCCCGACTACGACGACACCTACACGCAGGCTTCGCTCCACATTACAGCCCAGGTGAGCAACCTGACCAACAAGGTGGCCAAGGGCTACAGCATTGTCTATTCACTCTATGAGAACAAGCTCTACACCGACGAGAACAAGCTCGTGCAGGGCGTAACGGCTGTCGCTCCCGTGAGCGAAATCGGCAAGAACGGCGAAATAGAGGCCAACGTGGTGCTCTCGGCCGGCAACAAGGTGAAGCCCTGGAGTGCCGAGGCACCTCACCGCTACACACTCGTGGGCGAACTGAAGGACAAGAAGGGGAAGACCGTCGAGACCTTCTCGACCTACGTGGGCTTCCGCGAGGTCGAAATCAAGCAGACACCCGCCGAAAAGGACGAGTTCGGACTGGCCGGCCGCTACTACTACCTCAACGGAAAGCCCATCAAGATGAAGGGCGTGAACCGCCACGAGAACAACCCTGCCACGGGCCACTACGTGACCCGCGAGCAGATGGAGCGCGAAGTGTTCCTCATGAAGCAGGGCAACATCAACCATGTGCGCAACTGCCACTACCCCGACGCTCCCTACTGGTACTACCTCTGCGACAAGTACGGCATCTACCTCGAAGACGAAGCCAACATCGAGAGCCACGAGTACTACTACGGCGAGGCCAGCCTCTCGCATGTGCCTGAGTTCAAGAACGCACACATAGCCCGCAACATGGAGATGGTGCACGCCACGGTCAACAATCCCTCGGTAGTCATCTGGAGCTTGGGCAACGAGGCCGGACCGGGCAACAACTTCGTTGAGGCTTACAAGGCTATCAAGCAGTACGATACCTCGCGCCCCGTACAGTATGAGCGCAACAACGCCATCGTCGACATGGGTTCCAACCAGTATCCCTCCATCGCTTGGGTGCAGGGTGCCGTGAAGGGTACCTACGACATGGTCTACCCCTTCCACATCTCGGAGTACGCCCACTCCATGGGTAACGCCGTGGGCGGACTGGTAGATTACTGGGACGCCATTGAGAGCACCAACTTCTTTGTGGGAGGTGCTATCTGGGACTGGGTGGACCAGGCCATCTACAACGTGAACAGCAAGGGCGAGCTCTACTGGGGCTACGGCGGCGACTTCGGCATGACCAACAAACCGAACGACGGCATGTTCTGCATGAACGGCATCATGCGTCCTGACCTCTCCCCGAAGGCACAGTACTTCGAGGTGAAGAAGGTGTACCAGAACGTGGGTGTGAAGGCTGTCGACATGAAGCAGGGCAAGGTTGAAATATTCAACAAGAACTACTTCGAGCCGCTCAGCGACTACGACATCGTGTGGTCACTCTGGAAGGACGGCACCCGCGTGGGCGAAATCCAGGCCGTGCCCGGCAATCCCTCTGGACTGAAGGCCCGCGGCCGCATGGAGGTGACGCTGCCCTACGACTACGCTTCGCTCGATGCCGACGGCGAATACTTCGTGAAGGTGCAGTTCTTCCAGAAGAAGGACATGCCTTGGGCCCAGCGAGGCTACATCCAGATGGAAGAGCAGCTGCCCGTGAAGGCTGCCGACGTGAAGGCTCCCGCCCTGGCCGAGGCTTCGGCCGGCAAGGATGCCCTGAAGTGTGACCAGACAGACCAGGCCGTGACCGTTGAAGGCGACGGCTTCAAGGTTGTGTTCGACAACGCTACGGGTGCCATCGACCAGCTCGTGTATGGCAACGAGAGCGTGCTGAAGAAGGGCCATGGACCGCAGCTCGATGCCTTCCGTGCCCCGACCGACAACGACGACGGTGCAGGCTTCGTGGGCGACTGGTTCCGCTACGGACTCTACGACCTGGGCCACAAGGCTCTGAGCCGCGAGGTGAAGCAGCTGAAGAACGGCGCTGTGCAGCTCGTGTTTACGGTAGAGAGCCAGGGCAAGGAAGGCTGCCGCCAGGTGTATGGAAATGGCAACCGCGACCCCGAAAGTGCCTACCGCTTCGACAAGGACACGAAGGAACTGGGTGCCGATGACTTCAAGTTCACCACCACGCAGGTCTACACCGTATGGCCCGACGGTTCGGTCGAGCTTCACAGTGCCATATCGGCCAACCGCGCTTCGGTCGTGTTGCCCCGTCTGGGCTACGTGATGGAGTTGCCGGCTTCGTTCAACACTTTCGACTACTATGGCCGCGGCCCTGTCAACAACTATGCTGACCGCAAGACGGGCCAGTTCATCGAGCACCACCGCGGCAAGGTGGGCGAGCAGGACATCATGCTGCCCAAGCCCCAGTCTATGGGTAACCGCGAGGAAGTGCGCTGGTGCGCACTGACCAACCAGGCCGGACGTGGCGTGCTCTTCGTAGCCGATGGCGAAATGTGTGCTTCCGCCCTGCCTTGGACGCAGCAGCAGCTGGCCCAGGCTGCCCACCCGCACAGCCTGCCCAAGAGCCATTCGACTGTGCTCCACCTCGATGCGAAGGTGACGGGCCTTGGCGGTGCCAGCTGCGGACAGGGAGGCCCTGTGCGCGCCGACCGTGCCATGAGCGAGAGCTGCAGCTTCGGCTTTATCATCCGTCCGCTCAACATTGGCCGTGCTATGCCTTCGGTCATCGCCGAACACGCCAAGGTGAGTGCCAGCGGCGAACGTCCCATCGACTTCTCGCAGGACCTGACGGGCAAAGTCACCCTCACCTCGCCCGACAAGGACCGCACCATCCTCTACACCATCAACGGCGCGAAGAAGGCCAGCCCCTACACCGGACCTATCAACCTGCGTGCCGGCGGCAAGCTTCAGGTATGGTACAAGGACAATCCCGAACTGAAGTTCAGCCGCAGCTTCGAGGCCATCACCAGCGTGCCCCTGCAGGTAGTCTTCGTCTCGTCAGAGGAGCCGGGCAGCGGCATGGGACGCCACTTGGTAGACGGTGACCCCGGCACGATCTGGCATTCAGCCTACGGCGTGACGGTGACGAAATACCCCCACTGGATTGACTTCGACGCAGCCGAAGAGAAGACCATGAAGGGCTTCACCTTCCTCCCGCGCCAGTCGGGCCAGAACGGCTGGGTGAAGGATTATGAAATCTACGTCAGCCAGGACGGCCAGGAATGGGGCGAACCCATCCTGAAGGGCCAGTTCGAGCGTAGTGCCGAGCAGAAGAAGGTGATGTTCAAGCAGCCCGTCAAGGCCCGCTACATCCGTCTGCGTGCACTCAACGAGTGGAGCGGCCAGGACTTCGGCTCAGGCGCAGAGTTCAGCCTGATTGCCGACTGATGTCCCCGCTTGCTGACACTTGACAGCAGACCATAAATAACGAACCACGAACCATGCCACCGGCCGCACGAGGCCGGTGGCATTTTTACTGCTACGCTCGGTTTCATCCCCCGCCGGCTCAACCCGATTCGGCACAAGCCATCCTGACACGTAGAGAAGGAGCGACCCTTGGGGGGATGAGGCGACAATGTGCGCTATGAGAAGGCAAGCGCGTGAGAAGGCATACAGGAGCAAATGATGTGTGGCTCTCACCTCACGCAGACATTCAGCCCGCTTGGGAGATGCTTGCCGGCCAGCGGCAAGAACCTGTCAAACTTGAGGAATATCGCCCTCAAGCCCAAACTAAGGCAGACAGGTTTGGCGTATTGAAGATATTTGTCTTACATTTGCCGCGTGCAACCATCCGAACCAACTATCATCTTATATTCATCCAAAAACAAACGCTTATGAAACCAAGACTCTACACCCAACCTTGCCGTCTGGCCGCCATGCTGCTGGCCCTACTGTTTCCGGTCCTCGCTGAGGCCCAAGAGGCCAAATGGGAACTGTTCTACACGCTCCCCTCTACCTATACCTTCCACATCACCAAGGAGGGCCACATGCTGGCCACCGACTACACGTGGGATGAAACGGGAGGCATCAACCTGTCGACCGACGGCGGACAGACGTGGCAGAGGACCGATGTGCCCAACTACCAGTACAGCGACATCATCGAAGGCAATGGCTACGTCTTTGCCTCCGGCATGGGCGCGCACATAGTCCGCTCGGCCGATGGCGGACAGACCTGGGAGGTGCTCAGCTATGCCCGCGCACTCGACGGACTGGTGGCTGCAGCCGATCAGGACTGGACAGCCTGCTATGCCATGGCCTTCCACAAGGGACGCCTCTACGTTGCCGACTTTACGGGAGGCGGCGTGATATACTCTGACGACGAAGGCGAAACGTGGCAGAACACCGACACCGAAAGCATGTCGGTCGAAATCGATGACGGGAAGCAGGGAGGCAAAATGGTCGAGAACCTCTACAACCTGGTTTCCTTCAACGGCGACCTCTATGCCTTCGGCGTATACTGCGTCTACAAGCTCGACGAGGAGACCATGAAGTGGAGCGTGGTGCGCAGCGACAGCAATTTCATGGCAGTTTCGGCCAAGCTTGGCGACAAGCTGGTATGCGGGCGCAGCGTGATGAACCAGGCTCCCGACGCCCACTTCCTGGAGATGACAGCCGACGGTGAGAACTGGGAGGTGCTGCCGCGTCCCGAGGGGCTGATTGACAACGACGTGCGCTGCCTTTATGCCGAAGGCAACCTGCTCGTGGCCGGTATGCAGTCACGCGGCATCTACTGCACGGACAATGCCGGCGAACGGTGGTATGACATTTCGGCCGGCCTGCCCGACTACGTCCAGGGCGAGAAGAACGGCTACTACCTGTCGCCCCTGACCATGATGGCCGACGAGGATTACCTGTATGTCGCCGTGTTTGACGCCGTGCCCGCCTTCATACGCAATGAGAGCGGCGTGTACCGCCTGAAGAAGTCCGACCTGCCTGTCTACACAGGCATTGAGACGGTGCAGGCCGAGGGCGCACAGCCCCGCTTGTCGGCCGACGGACAGCAGTTGCTGCTTCCTGAAGGATGCACGGGAGCTACCGTGTATGACCTGACGGGACGCGTGGCCTGTCAGGCAAAGGCGGGAGCTGGCACCAACGGCAGTCTCAGTCTGGGCGCGCTGGCTGGCGGTACCTATATATATAAGGTGCAGCTGGGCGCACGCACAATGGAAGGAAAGTTCGTGAAGGGCAGCACCCGATGAAGTCCGTTTTTAACTCCCCGAAAGGCATGAACAAGAAACTGACATACCTGTTCTTCCTCGGTCTCCTTGCGGCACTGCGCGGGGTGGCTCAGGAAAGTGTAACCTATCTGTCCGCCGGCTTCACCGACGGCCTGCCCGAAGGAAGCCAGACCTACGACCTCGATGGACAGAAGCTCTACTTCACGATGGTGCAGGCTGGATTTGACCAGGGCGATGCCTGGAAATGCCTGCGCGAGGAAGGCACACAGAACTACTATGCAGCCAGTGCCTCCAAGTATAAGGTGGCAGCCGGCGAGGAGGTGCAGCCCGCCAACGACTGGTTGGTGCTGCCCGCTGTGTGCGTGTATGCCGACAATGCCACCCTGCAGTGGCGCGCCAATTCGCTGAGCCGCACGGCCAAGCATGGCGACCGCTATGAGGTGCGTGTGTCAGAAACGGGAAACCGCCCAGAAGACTTCACCCAGCCGCCCCTGCTCACCATCGAAGAGGAGAACCTGAACCAGTGGACTGTGCGCAGCGTCTCGCTCAGTGCCTATGCAGGCAAGGAGGTCTACGTGGCCTTTGTCAACACCACGCTCGATGGCGAAATCCTCGGCATCGACGACGTGCTCATAGCGGGCGCACAAGGCAGCTACCGCCTGCAGCCGACCGTGCCGCCCTACGTGTTCGACAACGAGGGCTTCCGTCCCTCAGGCCGCTTCGAAGTGTGTGGCACGGAAGCTGTCACCGCCTTCAAGGCCCTGTTCCGGGTGGGCGGAGAGACGTTCGAACAGTCATTCAGCGGACTCTCCCTGCAGCCCGGCGACAGCTTCGATTTCACTATCGACAGGCAGCTCAGCCTCTCGGTAGGCGACACGTTGGACTACGTGCTTTCGGTTCAGACCGAAGGCGACTTGCCGCGCGAAGCCCGGGGAGCGGTAGTGGGTATGCTCTTTCCCACCACCCGCCGCACGGTAATCGAAGAGGCCACGGGCATGTGGTGCGTATACTGCCCGCTGGGCATTGTGGCCATGGAGCGGCTGCACAGGCAGTACCCCGAATCGTTTATCGGTGTGGCGGTGCATTATGAGGACAAGCTCAGCATGGACGACTACGTGCATGCGTTGGAGTTCCCCGGCTTCCCCTCGGGATGGATTAACCGCCGCTACATGAAGAACCCGATGGACAAGGTCGACACGCCGCAAGGCGAGAGCTACACCACACTGGGTGATGGCTTCGAAACGTGGTTCTTGGCTGAGCAGGAGCGGCTGCCCGAAGCCGACCTGCAGGTTGGTGCCACAGTCGACGGCCGCCAGGTGAAGGTCGAGGTGAAGGCCCGCTTCGCCCAGCCCGGGCAGAATGAAGGCTACCGCCTGTTCTGTGTGGCGGTGGAGGACAGTGTGACGGCCGACGGTTACTATCAGGACAATGGCTTTGCAGGTTCGCCTTATGAACTCGACGGTTTCGAGAACCAGCCGCAGCGCATCAGCCCCTTCGTGTTCCAGGAGGTGGCCCGTGCTGTCGACGGAGACTATCTGGGTCAGGCCGTGTGGAGCGGTGTCCAGGTGAAGGCAGGCGACGAGCTTAGTGCCGAAACCCAGCTGACGCTTCCGGCCGATGCCGATGTGCGCCACACTGCCGTAGTGGCTCTCCTGATTGACGGCCGTACGGGCCACGTGGTGAATGCTGCCCGTTGCGCCCTGGAGAGCGACAGCACAGCCGCAGGCATACACGCGACAGAAGGAACCGGGCTGACGTACCATGCCGGGTCTTTCTCCCTGTCAGGAACCGAGGCCACGGTGTTCAACCTGTATGCGGCAGACGGACGCCAACTGGCCGCCTGTCATTGTCCTGCAGGTACGCGTTCAACCTTCCGCCTCCCCTCCTCTTTGCCAGCCGGCACCTATGTGCTGGAGGTGCAGCGCGCTTCGGGCATCCTGCGCGCAAAATTCCTGAAGCGTTGAAAGTGTTGCAGCATCCTGCGCTCCATGAAGGGGGCGCATAAACAGGCATAGCCACCGAGAGGAGCCGCCCGCTCTTTTCGGTGGCTACGCTTTTTATACGGCGCGCAGCGCGTGCCTCTTACAGCTCGTCGAGTCGTCTCGCCCAAGTGTCGAGTTGTCTTTTCCAAGTGCCGAGTTGTCTTTCCCAAGTGCCGAGTCGTCTTTTCCAAGTGTCGAGTTGTCTTTTCCAAGGTGCCGAGTTGTCTTTCCCAAGTGTCGAGTTGTCTTTTCCTGGTGTCGAGTTGTCTTTTCCAAGTGTCGAGTTGTCTTGTCTTTTGCGTAGTGCGTGCCCTAGACCACTGTTCCCGGCAGTTTTGCTGCCGGGCCCGCCCCCTCTGACAGGCTGCGCTCGGCAAAAAGCTCAAGCAAGCTTGGCTCTTTGCTCTCACTTGCACTATCTTTAGATAAGATAGGCTGCGCTCGGCAGAGCAAACGAAAATCCTGCGGGGTTTTCTTTTGCTTTGCTCTCACTTGTACTATCTTTAGATAAGATAGGCTGCGCTCGGCAGAGCAAACGAAAATCCTGCGGAGTTTTCTTTTGCTTTGCTCTCACTTGCACTATCTTTGCCGCTGCAAAACACATTCACGCACAGATGATACGCAAATTTGATTTTCTGGTGATTGGTTCCGGCGTGGCCGGAATGAGTTACGCCCTTCAGGTGGCTGCTTCGGGCAAAGGTAAGGTGGCCTTGGTTTGCAAAACGACACTCGAAGAGGCCAACACGGCCAAAGCACAGGGCGGCATTGCCTCGGTGACTAATCTCGAGGTCGACAATTTCGAGAAACACATCAAGGACACTATGGTGGCGGGCGACTACATTTCGGACCCCCGCGCTGTGGAGCAGGTGGTGAGGAACGCACCCGATGGCATCAAACGGCTCGTGGAGTGGGGAGTTAACTTCGACAAGAACGAAGCCGGAGACTTCGACCTCCATCGCGAAGGAGGCCATTCGGAGTTCCGCATCTTGCACCATGCCGATGACACAGGCTTCGAAATACAGCGCGGACTGATTGAGACCGTCAGGGCCAACCGCATGATTACCGTGCTCGAAAACCATTTCGCCGTGGAAATCATCACGCAGCACCATCTGGGAGTGGAAGTGACCCGACGCACCCCCGACATTGAGTGTTACGGAGCTTATGTGCTCGACCCTGACACGGGCAAGATTGACACCTTCCTATCGCGCGTCACCGTGCTCTGCACGGGCGGTTGCGGTGCCGTGTACGCCTCGACCACCAACCCCAACATCGCCACAGGCGACGGCATAGCCATGGCTTACCGCGCCAAAGCCACGGTGAAGGACATGGAGTTCATACAGTTCCACCCTACGGCCCTGTTCCACCCGGGGGAGACCCACCCCGCCTATCTTATCACCGAGGCCATGCGCGGATATGGAGGCATCCTGCGTCTCCCCAACGGAGAGGAGTTCATGCAGAAGTACGACAAGCGGCTCTCGCTCGCACCGCGCGACATCGTGGCACGCGCTATCGACAAGGAGATGAAGATTCACGGACTCGACCACGTGTGTCTCGATGTGACCCACAAAGACCCCGAAGAGACCAAGCGCCACTTCCCCAATATCTACCAGAAGTGCCTCTCCATCGGCATCGACATCACCCGCCAGTACATACCCGTGGCCCCTTGCGCCCACTACCTCTGCGGCGGAATCAAGGTGGACCTCAACGCCTGTTCCACCATCAAGCGGCTCTATGCCGTGGGCGAATGTGCCTGCACCGGCTTACACGGTGGCAACCGTCTGGCCTCCAATTCGCTGATCGAGGCCGTAGTCTATGCCGATGCCGCCGCCAGACATTCGCTGGAGCACATCGGCGAGTATGAGCTGAACACGGATGTGCCCGAATGGAACGATGAAGGCACGCTCTCCAACGAGGAAAAGGTGCTCATCGCGCAGGATGCCAAGGAGGTGTGTCAGGTCATGTCGTCCTACGTCGGCATTGTGCGCAGCAACCTCCGTCTGCGTCGTGCCTGGACCCGCCTCGACCTGCTCTATGAAGAAACAGAGGAACTCTTCAAGCGCGTCAAGGCCACGCGTGACATCTGCGAGCTCCGCAACCTCATCAACGTGGGCTATCTCATCACCCGCCAGGCCATGGAACGCAAGGAAAGCCGCGGGTTACACTACACGATAGACTATCCCAAACACGCCTACGACCAGAACTGACGCAAAGGAGGAGGGCTACAGAAGCCTTCCTCCTTTGCGTCAGTGCCGGCTGGGACATGTTGGGCAGCAAGGCAGCAAGGCTGCGGATGTGCAGTGGCGGATTGTCTCCCTTGGTTGTCCGGACGAATGTTTCAAAATCCCCCAAACGCAAAGCAGGCCCTCCCGATGGGAGGGCCTGCTTGTGTAAGGTGTGTGTGAGGAGAGTTTACTTCATGCGCTTGTAGGTTACTACGCCCTTGTCGGTGAGCACCTTTTCGAGGTATACGCCCTGGGTGGGAGCTGCGATGCGCTGGCCCTGCAGGTTGTAGTATTCGCGGCCAATCACGTTGCCTTCGCCTTCGGCTGCCACAGCATTGTGGATGCCGGCTACAGGGTTAGCGAGGTCGAGTACCAATGAGCAGAGGCTGTAGCTGGCGGGGTCCTGGAACCAGGAAACGTAGGTCTTGCCCTCAGAGGTGAAGAAACCAGTACCGCTGATAAGCGCGCCGGGGATGGTGACTTCTTCATACATGCCGGTCTCTTCGTTCCATACGTAGTCGACCATGTCGAACACGCAGTTTTCCTTGATGAAGTCGGCTGCAGCGGTTTCGCCTGCTTCAGCCAGATATTCTTCAACGGGCTTCATTTCGTCCTGGCCTACATGACCTACATAGGAGCTGCGGCTGTAGCTGCCGGTGGGAGAGCAGGCGATGAACATGCCGTTGTCGTAGATGGCGTTCGAAACCTTGTCGGTCGAGCTGTTGCTGAACATGGTGGGTTCGGCAGCGCTGAGGTCGAACACGCCGTTCTGGTAGATCATTTCGGGGACCCAGGCGTCAGGATCACCGTTGGGGTCGGGAGCGGAGATGTCGTAGAGTGCATACTTGCCGTTGGGCGAAATCTTCAGGTTGTTGAACACGAAGCTGGCACCAGTGGTGATTTCAGCGAGTTTTTCTTCAAACTCCATGTAGACCTCGTACCAGGCGTTGTTCTCTTCGTTGTACTTGTCTATTGCAGCGTTGTACTCGGCGAGCTTGGTTTCGTCGCTGATGTATTCGTTCTTCGAGGGGTAGAGAGGCAGTTCGCTCCAGTCCATGTCGCCCGATTGGCACTTGTTAAGGCACTCGTAGTAGTAGTCTTCGGCTGCCTGATAGGCGGCGAGGTCTTCGGCCGAGAGGTAGTCATCGACATTGGGATAGCTGGGCTGTTCGGGCAGCACGGGCAGCTCACCGAGGCGCGATTCGTCCCAGAGCAGGCTGGTGCCGAAGGTGCGGTAGCTCCACTCGCCGTTTGCGTCCTGCTGGTAGAGAATGGGGTAGCAGTAGAAGCCCGAGCAGTCCATGACCTGACCCACGATGGTCTTGCCGTCGGCCGAGATGTCCATGGCTGTTACATACTGGGGAGCACGGCCCGAGAAGTCCTTTTCGGGATAGGGCAGAGTCTGAATATCATAGTTGCCCTCGGCGTTCTTCGTCCAGATGACGGGGTAGAGCATCAGGTTGTCCTTGCCGAACTTGGCACCTTCGGGACCCTGTGCACCACACATGCGCCATTCGTCGGGGGTTACGGCATTGACGCTGTTCACACCGAGTTCACGACCTGAAAGCTGCGGGAGCTTCACCCATTCGCCGTCCTTGAAGTAGGCGGCATCGGCATAGCTGCCCCATGCGGCTTCTTCGTTGGCTTCCTGCACGGAACCTACGAACATACCGTTGTTCGTAACGCTGTGACCGTAGCCGATGAAGTAGCCACCCACGTAGGTCTCATCGAAAAATACGTACTCCTTCTGAGTACTGCGGTCGTAGATGAGGGCTGCATTTTCCATGTTGTGGCCGAGCCAGTTGCCGTTGGGCGATGCACTGGTGAAGAACACACCTTCATAAATCACGCCGGCGTTCTGGGCGAAGCCCATGCCTGCACCACAGAGGGCGAGGCCCAAAGTAAGTAAAGATTTTTTCATAAGTTATTTGTTTGGGTGAATAATGGATTGGCTGGGAGGGGGCTACTGCCTGCTGACTCTGACGTGGCTGCTCACGCCGGCGGGGGAGCTGATGCGCTCGATGTATGTGCCTGAGGCAGGTGCGGCGAGCTTGCGGCCTTGCAGGTCGAAGTATTCGCGGCGCTCGTTGGCAGGGCTGGCCGTAGCGTCGTTGATGGCTGCGAGGCAGTCGACGAGCGCAAACTGGTTGACGTTGAGCACCTGTTCGGCTGTTCCGTCACCTTCGTCGGGACGGTTCACGAGGGCAACTACGCGCACATGCTCAGGCTTCCATGCCTCGGGTAGGGTGTAGCTGAAGGAGCGGCTGTAGGCATTGTCCTGCCACTCTATGGCATCGCCGAGCATGGGAGTGAGCGTGGCACGGAACACGTTGTCGTGCTCCTGGTCACCGCTGCCCTTCTGCTTGTCGACCGTTTCGACCTGGTCCTCAACGATCCACACGCTGAGGTTCTGCTTGGGATAGAACAGGTCGAGCAGGGCACCGCGTTCGCCCTCTACAGTTACGTCGAGCTGGCGTGTGGCGGTGTCGAAGGTACAATTGAGGTTGACCGAGACGAATGCGGGAATCGAGGTGCACTGGTCGAGGTAGGGGCTCAGTGCCTCTTTGCCGTATGCCGGGTTGGTGTAGCCAATGGAGAAGGCGGCCGCAGTGTTCGAAGACAGTCCCGGCAATACGGTACGGTCGAAGCAGGCCATGGGTGCACCGTTCACACCCACTATCGACGACACCTTGTAGGAGTCGTTCACGGTGAGTTCGTCGGTCATGTAGCCCACGTGGTGAGCCACCCACACGTAGTCTGTGCGGCCCGATACGAGTCCGCGAAGCACGTTCAGCCCGTAGGGGCAGTTCACGCAGGGCAGCGTGGTGAAGTGCTCGATGAGCGACTTGCGCGGATAGGCCGTGGCATAGCAGGGAAGCTGTGCTTCAATGCGGTTGTTGTCGGGGTTGCCGTCGGTCAGGTCGATGCTGGCAGTGAGCGGGTTATAGCCGTCGGTGCATCCGTCGGTAGGCAGCTTCACTTCGAGGTCGGCAAATCCGCTTGCCGGCAGCGAGCCTTCGGGCTGCAGCGTGTGCTGTTCGCCACCGTTCAGGCTGTAGGTGAGTGCGGGCAGGGAAGCTTCGGTGAATCCGTAGTTGGCCACACGGAACTTGACACTGACCTCATCGCCAATGTGGCAGAACTGGGGCTGGAAGCTGCAGCTCTCGATAGCGAGGTCGCTTGCGGGTACTTCGCCCTCGACCTCCACTTCGGCCTGCAGGCTGAGCGAGTTGTAGCCATAGTCGTAGGCGTTGACCCAGTCGACACCGTCATGGATGTAGCAGCCGTTCGGATTGGCCTGTCCGTCGAGCAACAGCCCTTTTCCGGCAGGCAGTTTCCCGGCATAGTACACCACGAGGTCTTCGCCCGTGATTTCAAAGGGTTCGGGCAGTGTGACTTCATTCCAGCCCTCGACTGTGGTTGGCAGGTCGATGGTCTTGATGAGAGCCGACGAAGTGAGTGCGTTGCGCAGTGTCACATACCATCCTGTCATGCCTGCGGGTGCTCCTACACGAATCTTGGTGAGCTTCGCTCCCTTCAGTGACTGCATGCGTGAGGCGGGCAGGATGATGGCGGCACGGAATCGCACCTCGCTACTCGGATTGAGCATCAGGTAGGAGGCTTGGTCGGAAATTTCGTCTGGACAATAGCCCAAGCGCAGGGTGGTTTGGGCCGACAGTGTCTGCATGAGGCAGGCGAGAAACAGAAGGATGAATGTGAGTAATCTTCGGATCATAAACTGCGTGTGTTGTAGAATGTTGTAGCGTGTACAAGAAGAATCATAGAGTCGAAGGCTCGTCAGACCATGTACTTTTATAGTTGGCAAAGGTAGACATTTTCTTGAAGGAATGTTGACTTCTTGTTTGGATATTTTATGCTTTATCGTGTTTTCGGGCTATTTTTCGACCAAACCGTTGTTCTTTTCGATGTTTCCTGCTCATCACAGTCTGTCTTAGGCCCAAGAATCAAGCCGTTTGCGGTTTGCGGGCTTGCGCATATATGAATAGGGGAGGAAACGCCGTGTGGACGTTTCCTCCCCTATTCTATGCATGGGATTGGGTTATGTGGCTGTCTGGTTATTCGTGACGCGGACGGCGGGGACCTCGGCCTTCAGCACCGCCTTCACGGCGCGGACGACGGGCGGGACGGTCTTCCCATCCTTCGGGCTTCTCCTCCAGCACGCGGTGTGACAGGCGGAACTTGCCGGTCTTTTCGTCGATTTCGAGCAGCTTCACCTGGATCTTGTCGCCTTCCTTGATGCCAGCCTCTTCGACTGTCTCAAGACGCTTCCAAGCTATTTCGGAGATGTGGAGCAGGCCTTCCTTGCCCGGCATGAACTCTACGAAGCAACCGTAGGGCATGATGCTCACTACCTTGGCATCGTATACTTCGCCTACTTCGGGAATGGCTACGATAGCACGGATTTTGGCTACAGCGGCATCGATGCTTTCCTTGTTCGGACCGCTCACCTGAACCTTGCCCACACCGTCTTCTTCGTCGATGGTGATGGTGGCACCCGTGTCCTCCTGCATACCCTGGATAATCTTTCCGCCCGGGCCAATGACGGCACCGATGAATTCCTTGGGAATTTCGAAGGCTTCGATGCGTGGTACGTGGGGCTTGAGTTCGGGACGCGGTTCGGGCATCGTTTCAAGCAGCTTGCCGAGGATGTGCTCGCGGGCCTGCTTGGCTTGGTCGAGTGCCTTTTCGAGGATTTCGTAGGAGAGACCGTCGCACTTGATGTCCATCTGGGTGGCAGTGAGACCCTTGGCCGTACCAGTGGTCTTGAAGTCCATGTCGCCGAGGTGGTCTTCGTCGCCGAGGATGTCGGAGAGCACGGCGTACTTCTCTTCACCGGGGTTCTTGATGAGGCCCATGGCGATGCCGCTTACGGGTGACTTGATGGGTACACCGGCATCCATCAGGGCGAGCGTTCCGGCGCAGACGGTGGCCATTGACGAGGAACCGTTCGATTCGAGAATGTCGCTCACCACGCGGATGGTGTAGGGATAATCGGCAGGAATCTGTCCCTTCAGTGCGCGCCAGGCGAGGTGTCCGTGACCGATTTCGCGACGGCCCACGCCGCGCTGTGCCTTGGCTTCGCCAGTAGAGAAGGGAGGAAAGTTGTAGTGGAGCAGGAAGCGCATGTAGCTCTTGTCGAGTACGTCGTCGACCATCTTCTCATCGAGCTTGGTGCCGAGAGTGGCAGTGGCCAGAGCCTGGGTTTCGCCACGGGTGAAGATGGCTGAGCCGTGAGGCATGGGCAGCGGAGACACTTCACACCAGATAGGGCGAATGTCTGTCGTGCCACGACCGTCGAGTCGTTTGCCTTCATCCAGGATGCAGCGGCGCATGGCATCGCGCTCCACATCGTGGTAGTAGCGGTCAACCAGTGCGTTCTTCTCTTCCAGTTCTTCGGGAGTGAGTTCGGCGTGAGCAGCGGCATAGCGTTCCTTGAAGTCTTCGCGTATTTTGGTAAAGGCCTCTTCGCGCTGGTGCTTGTCGTGGTCGCCGGCTTCGGCGATGGCGTAGGCGGGAGCGTAGCACTCGTCCTTTACTTGCTGGCGGAGTTCTTCGTCGTTCACCTCGTCGTCGTATTCGCGTTTCACGTCGGTGCCGAGTTCCTTGGACAGTTCCTTCTGGAGCTGGCACATGGGCTTGATGGCTTCGTGTGCCACTTTGAGTGCTTCGAGCAGTGCGCTTTCGGGCACTTCGTCCATTTCGCCTTCAACCATCATGATGTTCTCTTCGGTGGCTCCGACCATGATGTCCATGTCGGCTTCTTCGAGCTGGCTGAAGGTGGGGTTCACCACATACTCACCGGCTACGCGGGCTACGCGTACTTCCGATATGGGGCCTTCGAAGGGTATGTCGCTGGCTGCCAGTGCGGCCGATGCGGCAAAGCCGGCCAATGCGTCGGGCATATCGACACCATCGGCCGAGAAGAGCGTGATATTGACGTATACCTCGCAGTGGTAGTCGGAGGGGAAGAGGGGACGGAGCGCACGGTCAACGAGACGGGAGGTCAGGATTTCGTAGTCACCGGCGCGGCCTTCGCGCTTGGTGAAGCCGCCGGGAAAACGGCCGGCTGCACTATACTTTTCTTTGTAGTCGCACTGCAACGGCATGAAGTCTGTGCCGGGCTGTGCTGTCTTGGCGGCACAAACGGTGGCCAACAGCATGGTGTTGTTCATGCGCAGCATGACGGCACCATCGGCTTGCTTGGCCAGTTTGCCGGTTTCGATGCTGATGGTGCGTCCATCGGGCAACGAAACGGTTTTGGTTATCACGTTCATCGAATGATTTGTTTAAAAGATTTTTCTGTATACCTTGTGAAAATCGCGCAAAAGTAGCAATTAAATGCGATGTGACGGATAAAACCGCTCATCTTTTTTGGGTTGTATGCGCGTTATATGTGCAAAAGGCAGCCTGGGGGGCTGCCTTTTGGGTGGTAAATGATAAAGTTGTATTATGCCTCGGTAGAAGGGGCCGCCGATGGCTTCCGGCGTCGGCGTGGTTTGCGGGCATTGCCTTCTGCCTGCGGTTTGTCCGTGCGCGGTTCGCTTGGCTGTGTTTCGGCCTGGGCTGCTTGTGCTTTTCGTTTGGGCGAGGATTTGCGCCCAGACGAGGCCTTTTCGGTAGTTGGTGTAGTTTCAGCTGCGGCAGCTTCGGCTTTGGCCGCATGCGAGGCCGGACGGCGACGGCGGCGGTTGGGCTTGCGGGGTTTGCGTGCTTCGGGTTCAGGCACTTCGTCAAGGCTTAGCTCCTTGTGTTCGTCGGGGTCGATGCCAAACACGAAATCGTCGATGCTCAGGTGACGCAACTTGGGTTTGGGTGCGTTGTCATCGAGGGATTGGGGCGGAGTAGCCGTGACAGGGCTGTCGGTCTCGTAGGCGGTGTTTGCCTCATCGCTTCCAAGTGTTGTGGCAGGGGCTTCGGCCAGTTCAGCCTGTTCTCCTGCGTCAGCCGGTTCTTCTGCGTCAGCAGGTTCGGCCTCGGCGGCTGGTTCGGTTACCTCAGCCGGTTCTTCTGCATCAGTCTGTTCGGCTTCGGCCAGTCCAACCGATTCTTCTGCGTCAGCCGGTTCTTCTGCGTCGGCCCGTTCTTCTGCGTCGGCCGGTTGGGCTTTGGCGGGTTGCTCGACAGCCATGTGGAAGGGCTCTTCGGTTTCGGCTTCGTGAGAGGCTTCGGCGGGAACGGCTTGGGTCTTCTTTTCGGCAGTCGGCTCAGAAAGTGCCTCTTGCACTACCATCTCGGGCTGTTGTGCCGATAAGATTTCGGTACTTTCGCCAGCCACTTCCTGCTGGATGGCTTGTGCCACCTCTTCGAGGTCGACGGGAACAGGATTGGCTTCGGGCAGCGAAGACTGCTTTTTGGCTGTAGACTGGGGAGTCTCAGCTATCGCGGGCACTTCGCCTTGCGTTTGCACGGCTTCGGTGGGGCGCTTCTCAGCCTTGGGCTTGCGCGTCTCGGTTTTCTTTTTGCCCTTGGTAGCTTCGTCGAGTGCTTCGGTCATGGTCTTGCCGCTGCGGCCTCGGCGGTTTCTGCGCGAAGCTTGCGATGCTTCGGCTTCGTCCGCATCATCTTCAGAAGGCGGCATGGGAAGGCCCTTGGCGGCATAGTCGGCAGCGGTGAGCACAGGCTGTGCGGGCGGTGTGTCGATTACTTCGAAGTCAGCTTCGGCATCATAGGCCGTGTCGTATGCTTTGTCTGCATCCTTGCGCCGTCCGGCCGTTTTTTGCGGTTCAAGCACTGGAGCGGTGGCTTTGGCATTGCGCCGTGGTTTTTCGCGGTTGAGGGCTTCTTCGATTTCCTCGATTTTAGGTAGGGCAAACGACTCTTCGGCTTCCATGGCCGTACGTTTCTCCTTGGCGCGGAAGATGCTGTCGTAGGACTTGGCGTCGCGACGCATGGCGGTGAGAGCTTCTTTGGCTGCTTCCTGCTGGCTCTCCTTCTTCGACCGTCCGATGCCGCGGCCCATGATGATTCCTTCGAGCAGGATGACCGATTGGAATCCGCGTTCCTTCTGGTCGTTCTGCGAGTCGCGGAAGCTCATTTGTATGCGGTTCTTCTGGCTCCATTCCAGCAGTTTGCTCTTGAAGTTCACCTCCTTGTGTGCCAGTGCGTCAATGTCGATGTGGCTGCCTACCACGCGGTTGCTGATGAACCAGTGGCAGTGTTTGTAGCCTCGGTCGAGATAGATGGCTCCCATCAGTGCTTCGAAGGCGTTGCCCGCAATGTTGGTGTGGTTCATGTCGGTGCCCTGTGCGGCCTGGATGAGTTTTTCCAGCCCCAGTGCAATGGCGAGCTTGTTCAGCGTGTCGCGCTGCACCATTTTGCTGCGTGTCGAGGTGAGGAATCCTTCGCGCTTGTTGGGGAAGTGTCTGAACAGGATGTCGCTGACAATGCTTTCGAGCACGGCGTCGCCCAGATATTCGAGCCTTTCGTTGTTGAGTGGCTTGCTGGTCGTTTCGCTGCGTTGCCGGCGGTTGTTGCCTCGTGAGTCCTTCTTGCCGGCAGCCTCATCGCGGTGGTATGACAGCGACTTGTGGGCGAAGGCCACTCGGTATACTTCGAGGTTGTGGGGATAGAATCCCAATATATCATACAGAACCGTAAGAAACTCCTTGTTCTTGCGAAAGGGGAATTTCATGCGGTCAAGCAAGTTCATGATCATAGGCGGTTCGGTTTCTTCTTACAGTCAATAAGGAGGAGGCTAAGGTTATGGTGCATGCTTCAGGGGTTATGAGAGATAAGGTTATGAGGTTATAAAGTTACCCGCAGAGCGATTGAAGAGTCTATCGTTCCAACAGTAATATTATAAACTCATAACCTTATTCTTCATAGCCAGCGAATGGGCTTCATAACCTTGCCTCCTTATTACCGAAGAGGGCGCATTAGCCGTTATACTTCTTCAGGATGCAGCAGGCATTGTGTCCGCCAAAGCCGAAGGTGTTGCTGAGGGCTGCGCGGATGGGGCGTTGCTGTGCCTTGTTGAAAGTGAAGTTCAGGTTGTAGTCGATCTGTTCGTCGCGGTCGTCATCTTCGTGGTTGATGGTGGGCGGTACGATGTCGTTCTGTACAGCCAGACAGCAAATCATGGCCTCGACGGCACCGGCGGCACCCAGCAGGTGGCCGGTCATCGACTTGGTAGAGCTGATGTTCAGCTTGTAGGCATGTTCGCCAAACAGCTTGGTGATGGCCTTTACTTCTGAGATATCGCCAACGGGCGTGGAGGTGCCGTGTACGTTGATGTAGTCGATTTCGTCAGGGTTCATACCGGCATCTTCAAGTGCTGCGCTCATGACCAGGTGTGCGCCCAGTCCTTCGGGGTGTGAGGCGGTGATGTGGTGAGCGTCGGCCGACATGCCCACACCGGCAACCTCGCAGTAGATTTTCGCACCGCGTGCCTTGGCGTGTTCCAGTTCTTCAAGAATCAGGATGCCGGCACCCTCGCCCATGACGAAGCCGTCACGGCTGGCGCTGAACGGGCGCGAAGCGTGCTGCGGGTCGTCGTTGCGCGTTGAGAGTGCGTGCATGGCTGTGAAGCCGCCCACGCCGCAGGGCCAGATGGCAGCTTCGGCTCCACCCGTTACGATGGCATCAGCCTTGCCCAGACGGATGAGGTTGAAGGCATCGGCCAGTGCGTTGGTCGAGCTGGCACAGGCAGAGGTGGTGGTGTAGTTAGGTCCGTGGAAGCCGTATTGGATGGAAATCTGTCCGGCAGCGATGTCGGCAATCATCTTCGGGATGAAGAAGGGGTTGAACTTCGGGCCTTTGTCGGCATTAAGGGCATAGTAGCCGGCTTCCTCCTCAAAGGTATGGATACCGCCGATGCCTACGCCCAGGATTACGCCGATGCGGTTCTTGTTGATGGCTTCCAGGTCCCAGCCGCAGTCCTTGATGGCCTCCATGGCAGCCACCAGAGCGTACTGTTCGTAGAGGTCCATCTTGCGGGCCTCCTTGCGGTCGATGAAGTCGTTGGCCTTGAAGCCCTTCACTTCGCAGGCGAATTGCGTCTTGAACTGTGAAGCGTCGAAGTGGGTGATGGGTCCTGCGCCGCTTACGCCGTTCTTGATGTTTTCCCAGGTTTCGGGCATGGTGTTGCCCACAGGGGTCAGGGCACCTAAGCCCGTAACTACTACTCGTTTGAGTTCCATAAAGTGAGAATTGATGGGGTTTAAGGCGGCGCAGTTGTGGCTGCGGGACTTGCTGAATTGCCCTGTTTTAGCAGATGGACACGCAGCCGGAGGCCACTTGCCTATCTGCTAAAACCTGTATGTGGGAAGATGGGGAGGAAGGGTGTGCCCGACAGTCAGCCTGTTGGTCCGCCGTGAAACAATGAGGGATATGTAGCAAACAATTTAACGTTTAACGCATACTTCGAACACTTCACTGCCAGAGGGAGTGAGGCCGACGCAAAGCGTTAAACGTTAAATATGAGAATGGAATCGCAGACAAGCCTTACTTGCTGACGTTCTCTTCGATGTAAGCGATAGCGTCACCTACGGTAGCGATTTTCTCAGACTTGTCATCGGGAATGGTGATGCCAAATTCCTTCTCGAACTCCATGATGAGCTCTACGGTGTCGAGCGAGTCTGCGCCCAAATCGTTAGCGAAGCTGGCTTCGTTCTTAACTTCTGCTTCGTCAACACTCAGCTTATCAACGATGATAGCTTTTACTTTTGCTTCAATTTCAGACATGGTTCTTCTATTTGAAATTAGTGAAATTTGTTTATGCGTATCCTTATTCGGCTGCAAAAGTAATGCTATTATCCTAACGGACAAATTTTTACAGCGAAAAACAGCCCGCGGAATGCACATTTTTTTTGTTTGTGTGCCAAAACGGCAACTACATGCCCCAATTGGCTGGTTGCAGCTGGTCTTCAATGGTTTCCTCCTTTTGGCCTCTGCGGGTCAGGTTCGGGAAGAAGTTGATGCCTGTCTTTTCCTCCAGGTCGTTTACGGTGAGAGCGTCGCCTGCAATGACCGAGAGGGGGGCCTGGTTTTTATAGGTGTAGCCGTATTCCTTGTGTTCCATCCAGAAGGCGATAGAGGAGTACACTCCGTTTTTCAGCCTGAGCAGTGCCATATAGTAATATTGGGGCACTGCCACCTTCTTGTTGTCGGAGCGTGTCACCCAGTCCATGATTTGGCCGTCGCGCACGGTTCCGCCTTTCACCACGTAGAGTGTGTCGGCAAACGAGACGTTGCGGCCCAATCGTTGCACCAGTCCTTCGAGCGTAATCCAGTAGGCCTGGTTGAATGAGCCGAGCTGGGGCGACATGTTCGACATGTAGAAGGTCTGCGTGTTGGCCTCCCGCGAATAGAGCCGGTCGGCTGAGGCGCAGAGGTGTCCGCGGTTGTAGTCGCGGCCGAAGCCTGCCGATCCGATCCGGAGCGTCTGGGGCAGGGAGGGGTCATCTGCAAAGGGTTCGTCCGAGCGTGAGACGGTGCGTTCACGGGTGTCTCCGTCGAAGCGGAAGGCAATCCAGCGGGAGTGCAGCTTGGCCTTGTCATATTCCACGCTGTACGTAAGCACTTCCTTGCTTCCTGTGTTGGTGAAGTGGGATAGCAGCACAGTCGAGCCGTCGTTGAGCGGTTCGGGGGTTTCCATGCGCAGGGTTATCTCCTTTGTGGGTGTGATGGGGTTGTTGCCTGTCGACTCGCCGAATCGGATGCCTTCAGCGTCATCGCTGCATGAAGTGACGGCTGCCAGGGCCAGGATGGCGCTGAGCAGGTGGCCTGAATGGAGGTGTAGGGGACAGAGATGTACCAGCTGGTTGAGTCTGGTGTGGGGGGTGAGGTCTTGCTTCATTGTATCAGAAAGCGTGCAAGGTGAGGCTTCGGCTCGTGGCCGCAACCTCACCTTGCAACATGTGGTCAGTCGGGGCTATTTGATGTATACGTTGCCTGCGGCATCAGTCAGTGTGAAGTCGTCGATGAGCACGTTGGCTCCCGGATTCTTGGAGTTCATCACTACGAGGCAGAGGGTCGTTTCTTCGTTGAGTGTAAACTCGTGGGTCACCAGTACCCAGCTGCTCTGGGTCAGGTCGTTGGTGTAGTCGCCATAGACATAGTTGCCCACCTTTCCGTCGGTCACGGGAACATAGCCCGGGCGTACCGAACCGCCGTTTGCCGTAGCGGCTTTGGTATAGAACTTCATGGTGTAGGTGCCGGCGGGCAACGTCATTTCCTTGTAGCCGAGGCGTTTGTTGGCCGATGAGGTGCCGGTTACTTCCACGGAGTATTTGCCGCCATGGGAATCGGTGCTCTGCGACAGCGTAGCGTTTCCTGCAGTCGAGGTGGTCGACCAGTTGTTGGGCTTTCCGCCGGTCCAGTTTTCAAAGTCGCCGTTTGACTCTGAGGGGTCGCCTATGTCAGTGCCGCCGCCTTCGCCGCCGCCTTCACCGGTGCCGCCGTTGCTCTTCAGGCTGACCAGCCAGGCCTTGCCCTGTACCGTTTCGGGCGTATTGCCCATGTAGTTGGTCACGCGGCCGCAGATGACCACTTCGTCGCCAGCCTGCAGCAGGGTGCCTGAAGTGTACTTCTGGTTGTCGAGATAGAGGGCGCGGAACACGTAGAACTGGCCGTTGGAGGTGCCGTCGTCCGAGATGTAGAAGGTGGCGTTGCCATACTGGGTGCCGTACTGTTCCTTGACCGAAACGACCTTACCCTTGATGTACACGTCCTTGTCGCTCTCAGCTCCCGAAGCCAGTGCCGAGGCATACTCGTTGGCAGCTATGCTGTTGAAGGGGTTGGCTTCGGTTCCGTCGCCGGTTGCTTTGCCTTCGGTCGTGCCGCCGCCTTCACCTCCTCCGGCAACAGTCTTGCCGTTGAGGGAGTAGAGGTAGGCCTTGCCCTGAACCGTTTCGGGCGTATTGCCCATGTAGTTGGTCACGCTGCCGCAGATGACCACTTCGTCGCCCACCTTCAGTTCGTCGCCCGAGGTATACTTCTGGTTGCCGAGATAGAGGGCGCGGTACACGTAGAACTGGTTGTTCGAGGTGCCGTCGTCCGAGATGTAGAAGGTGGCATTGCCAAACTGGGTACCGTATTGTTCGGTGATGGAGACAACCTTGCCCTTGATGTAGACGACGGGCGACTCCTCGCCGTCGGCCAGTGAAGAGGCATACTGGTTGGCAGCCACGCTGTTGTAGGGATTGGCTTCGGTACCGTCGCCGGTGGCTTCGGCTGTACCGCCGTTTCCGCTGTCACCTGCACCTTCGGCCACGCGGAAGTTCTTCACTTCCCAAGTGGCGGCCTTGGCGTTGGACTTGTAGCAGAGGGCGATGGTCACCTGGGGCTGGCCGATGAAGGCTTCGGGAATGCTGACTTTGCCCGAGCTGTACCAGTTGTCCCAGTCAGAGCCCTGCACCAGGTTGTAGTCGAGGGCTGTCCAGTTGGCGGTGGCAGGTGTCGTGGAGTAGTCACTGCTGATGAGCAGCTGGTAGTTCGACTTCAGTTCGGAGGCGTTGGCATAGCGCAGGATGTAGTCGAAGCTGATGTAGGCCTCCTGCACCTGGGTCAGGTCGAGCTGGGGCGATACGAGCCAGCTTTCGGCAGGGTTGTTCTCTTTGGTTCCGTCGCCGTCATCATCCGTGTAGGAGGTTACCTGTGCGCAGCTGTAGCTGACAGTCCAGGGGTAGTTGCCCACCGTGTTGATGGCAGAGAAGTCGCCCAGTGAGGTGGAGAAGGACTCTTCGAGCAGCACGCCCGAGGTGTTGTTGCCGCTGTCGTTGACTTCGTAGGGAGCGGGAACGTCCTCACAGGCAGTGAAGCCCAGGGTGAGGAGGGATATGGCTAACGGAAGGATTGACTTTTTCATAATCATTGTTTGCTATATATAATAAGGTGTGGCTGTTATTGGATGTCGCTGACTGAGCGCAGCTGTATTTGCCAGTTGCTGTAGTAGCTGAGCAGGCCGGTGTAGGTGTGTTCGCCCTCTGGCATCACGGTGAATGCGATGTCGTTTTGGGTAGAGGTGCGTATGGTCACCTTCGTGTTGTTTACGCTGTTCACCAGGGTGCGGTCTACGCCGTAGCCTGCGTCTTGCAGGCTCTCGGGGGCGAAGATGGCTTCGCCGTCGGCTTCTTGGATGGTTCCCGTCACGCTGACCAGCTGCGGATAGTTCAGGTAGTTGCGGTTGGCTGTGGCGCGGAGCCATTCGGGTGAGAGCGCAATGGGCTGGCATTCGGCACAGTCAGGGTTGGGCTGGCCCACCAGTTCCACGTTGGTGGCGCAAAGCTGCAGGAGTACGGGACCGAGGCGCAGGTTGCCGCTGCTGGTGTAGTAGGGCTGGCCAATCTTGGGCAGCTTGGAGTAGCAGCCGATGTACAGTCCTTTCAGGTTTACCTTGACGCGCTGTCCCAGCTGGAAGTAAGGCGTGAGCCACGTGTGCTTCACGCCCAGTACGATGGCCTGGTCGCGGTCAGCGTCGCCTTCGGGCTTCGATTCGTCAATGTGGCGGATGAGCAGTGTCTGGTAGAGGTTGCCGCCGCAGTCGTTGGCAGCCACCACACCTTCGATGATTTTGTCCTCCTTCACCTGTTCGAAGGCGTTGGTCTGGCTGAAGAGCGATGCGTTGTCGTTTTTCAGCTCGGCAATCGAGTAGTTCACCTCGCCGAGGCTTTCGGGACTGGTGATGAGGTAGCCATCGGTGTTCGGCTCATCGTAGTCGTCCATGCAGGAGTTGAGGCTTAGCATCAGGCCTGCGGCCAGTGCCATAAGCGGAAATATCTGTTTTGGTGTCATAGTGTGTGTGAGCCTTAGAATTTAAATCCGACATTCAGGAAAGCGTTGAAGGCGTTGGCGTAGTAATACTTCGAGTTCTTCGAGAAGGTATAAGCCTTGGCCACGCCCGTGTTGTAGAAGTCGTCGCGGTTCTGCTCATAGCCGCCTGTGCGCAGGTTGCGGTTGTTGGTCACGTTCTGCACGCTCAGGTTGATGCTGATGCTCTTGCCTTTGGCCAGACGGATGTAGCGTCCGATGGAGAGGTCGAGCATGAAGCCGCCGTCGAACTTCTCCTGTTCGGCAGAGTAGGCCGAGACGATGTGGCCGTCTTGGGCGTCGTAGAGCACTGCGCCCTTGGCCAGGTCGTCGGCGTTCACGTTCTGGAAGAGGTAGTTGCCCTTGTCGTCGAATCCTTCCGATACGTAGTAGGGCAGCACGTTGCCCAGGCGGCGGTACTCTGAGAAGTCCACGTAGACGCGGTCGTAGTAGTTGAGGTTGGCCTCGAAGAACCAGCCGTTGACGTTGTAGTTCAGGCCCAGGCTGATGGCCGTGAGCGGTGTGCCGTTCACGCGCATGCCGTCGGCCACGACGCAAAGGGGCATCTGCTGTCCTGTCACAGGGTTCTTCCACGTGTTCAGCGTCTTCAGCGTCGAGGCGTTCATGCCCTCATAGGCCACCTGTGCCAAGGGGTTGTTCACATACTGCGCTTCGGCGTAGGTGCCGGTGAGGTTTACGGAGAAGTTGGAGGTGAGGTTATACTTCAGGGCAGCCTCCACGCCGTAGTGCTCGCGGTTCACGTTGGTCATGGTGAGGTAGGTGAAGCGTTCTTCCTGGTCGTTGTAGAAGGCCGTCTGTTCCACGCCGTTGTTGAAGCGCGTGTAGTAGCCGGTCACCTTACCCGAGAAGTCGCCCAGTCTGAACTGGTAGGAGGCTTCGGCGGTGTAGATGTCCTCGTTGGTGAGGTTGTCCACGAAGTTGTTCTGCATACGCGGAGCCACAAAGCTGTTGCGGGCCAGCGGCGCGTTGCTCTCCGCGCCCAGGTTCAGGCTCAGGATGTGTGCGCCACTGGGCCGGTAGGTGAGGCCCAGACGGCCGCCGCCTCCGAGGAACTTGGCCTGTCCGCTCTTTCCGTAGGAGTTTTCGGGTGCACGTCCGTTCTGCATCAGGCCTTCGCGCTCCATCGTGGTGCCTTCGGCAAAGGCCGACAGGCGGTAGTTCATCTTGCCCCGGTTCACTTCGTAGAGTCCGTAGGCGCGTGCCTTGTTCACGAAGATGTTGTAGTTGTAGCCGAACTTGTCGTCCACGCCGATTTGGCGGTTCGGGTTGCGCAGGTCGTTTTGCGCCTCGATGCTGTTGATGCCGTAGTCGTTGGCGGCAAACTTGTCGATGTCGGTATAGGTTGTTCCGCCCAGCAGGTCGGCCATGGTCTTGTAGTGCATGCCCTTGGTCGAGTTGAGCGACAGTCCCACCGTATACTTGCCCCAGCGGTTCAGGTCATGGCTGAAGGCCGAGTTGAGGGCAAAGACCATCTGGTCGTTGTGGCGGCGTTCCTGGTAGTAGAGCGTTTCGCCTCCGGCGGCTTCGTTCTGCCGGTTCACGAAGTACATGCGGTCCCAGTTGATCTGCTGGTTGGCCTCCGAGGCCCTCCAGTAGTCCACCAGGTCGTAGTACTGTTCGAGCAGGAAGGGGTTTTGGGCCAGGTAGTCGGGATTGTTCTTGGCGGGATCCCACACGTCGAAGATGGAGCTGGGCATGTTCTTGTAGTAGTCCGGGCGCGGGTCGTAGGCATCGCCGCTCCAGCCCAGTGCCGTAGAGCTGTACATGGAGTACTTGAAGCCCGCTGCGGTGGTGAGCTTCTTTGTGTCGTCAATTTTCCAGTCCCAGGTGAGGATGGCTGTAGGCTCAAAGTCGTTCACTACGCGGGCATTTCGCTTTTCGCCGTTCTGGTAACCCCAGTTCGGGTTGTAGTAGTGCGAGTTGGCCAGCCAGTAGGCCTCCTCGGTCGATGCACCCTGCTGTGCGCGTTCGGTGGGCGAACCGAAGGTGACGAGGCTCAGCGAGTGGTGCTCGTTGATGCGCTTCTCGGCTGAGAGGAAGTAGGAGAGCGAGTTGTAGAACGTGCCTTCGATCACACCCTCGTTGGCCCAGCGGTAGCCCACCAGTCCGGCAAAGGCCCAGCCCGAAGGCAGCAGTCCGGTGGCGTGTGTGAACATGCCGCGTGCCACATAGTTGCGGTTGCAGCCCGAGAGGGTGAGCTTGGAGCCTTGTGCAAACTGGCTGGCACGGGTGTTCACGCTGGTGGCACCGCCCACGCCGGCCAGTCCGGTGCGGTTGTAGTCGTAGGCCGACAGGCCTTCCTGGTTGCGGGTGGCATCGTTCATGCCGCCTACCATGCTGTAGCCGAAGCGTCCCAGTTCGAGGTCGTTGAGCTGCAGGCCGTTCATGTAATAGTTGCTGTACTGGTTGTCGTAGGCGCGCACCTTGAAGCGCATGGGGCTGAACAGGTAGCCCACCTCCGAATTGTACGGGTCGCTCTTGGCACCCACAATGGTCGACACGGTCTGCGCCGCATCGTTGTCCTCGTCCAACTGCGACTCCGTGAAGGTGAAGTCGGTATTGTCAGACAGCTGGAGGGTGTCGGCAGGGGCTTGTGCCCAAGCCCCAGAGGCCATCAGCAGGGCGGCCGCCGTTAGTTTTACACCTTTCTTCATATTGGCAATAAAAACGCTAAATGGGGCGTGCCGAATCAACGACAGCTGTTTCGGACACGCTGTAATAATCAGTGGAAGATAGAATCCGGTTGGCAGAAAAGGCAAGAAGCAGGCTGGCCCGTGACAGGCGTATCGTTGCCGACAGACCCATGTGGCAGAGGCCTCCGTCCCTTCATGGGTGTACTTCGGGGGAGAGGCCTCCTGCTCCCGGGCGCATCGGACTTGGCCATGCTGCAAAAACGAGTCGGGCGGTACATCCGCCTGCATCATCTTGCACGCCGCAAAAATAGTAAAAAAAACAGGCTGCTTTGTTACAGCTCCGTGAAATCTTCCCCTCAACCCCTGTTTTTGTTCGCAGTTCTCGTTTTTTTTTAAGATATTTGCCGCCGTTTAGGACAGGCAGGTTTGGCTGTAGTCCGGCGTTTCGTCGAAACAACTCGGCACTTGGGTTTTACGACTCGGCACTCCGTCGAAACAACTCGGCACTCCGTCCGCCCATTCCCCGCAGGCCCTTTTTCCATGGAAGACCGTGAGGAGTTGTCCCTGCCCCGAACCTTTTTACCCGCTGTGCCGCCCCATGCGGTACGGCGCATCTGCCTACGACAAGAAACCTTACATAATCAGCATGAAACGTTCAACCTTTCCCTTCGCGCTGCTACTGCTCGCGCTCTTCACCCTTACCTCTTTCTCACAGCGGCAGCAGGCTCCCGGCCAAAAGAGCTATGCCGTGTACGGCGTGGCCTTCTACAACCTCGAAAACATGTTCGATACGATCCACGATGCCGGAAAGAACGACTACGAGTACCTGCCCGACGGCACCAACCAGTGGGGCAAGATGAAGTATGAGGCCAAGCTACACAACATGGCCCGTGTGCTCTCAGAGCTTTGCACCGACAAGCTGCCCATGGGACCCGCTGTAGTGGGGCTCTCAGAGGTGGAAAACGAGCGTGTGCTTCAGGACCTGCTGAAGCAACCCGAACTGGCCAAGCGCGGCTGGCGTTATGTTGACTATCCTGGCGTGGACCGCCGCGGCGTTGAGTGCGCCTTCTTCTACAACCCCCGTTTCTTCCAGCTCGAAAGCAGCATGATCGTACCTTATTACTATGCGCCGAGCGGACGGATTGACGACCCGCTGCTGGGCTTCTACACCGACAGCGAGGGCAAGGTCCAGGCCTACACGGAACTGAAGGGCGACACGACCCACATCACGCGTGGTTTCCTGGTCATGAGCGGCCGCCTGGCCGGCGAGCGCATCCACTTCATCGTGAACCATTGGCCTTCGCGCGCTGCGGGCGATGAGGTGCGCCAGCGCGCAGGCTTCCAGGTGCGTCAGCTGGTGCTGGCCCTGATGGCTGCCGAGCCCGACTCAAAGGTGGTTGTGATGGGCGACATGAACGACGACCCCAACAACAAGAGCATGACAGTCCAGTTGGGCTGCGTGAGCGAACCGGGCAAGGTCAAGAAGCCGACCGACATGTACAATCCCTGGTACAACACCTTGTATAAGGTAGGGCAGGGCACCTTGCTCTACAACGGACAGTGGAACCTCTTCGACCAGATTGTCGTGTCGGGCAACCTCGTGGGCAAGGACCGCACCACTCTCAAGTTCTACCAACATGCCATCTTCATGCGCGACTACCTGTTCCAGCAGGAAGGACGCTACAAGGGCAACCCGCTCCGAACCCATGCCGGAGGCGTATGGCTCAACGGTTATTCTGACCACCTGCCCACCCAGATTTATTTGGTGAAGGAAGTGGGCGGACAAACCAAGTGACACACCAAGCACATCCCACCCATGGAAATATCCAAGAAGCACTTCTGGCTGTTGGCGGCCCTGTGTGCCTGTACGCTCTTCCCCTTTCTGGGCGAAACGCTCTTCAACACGCGCGGCGAGCCCCGAGAGGCCGTCGTGGCACTCTCCATGTTGCAGGACGGCAACTGGATTCTGCCCGTAAACAACGGCGTGGACCTGGCCTACAAGCCCCCTTTGTTCCACTGGGCGGTGGCCCTTGTGTCATGGCTGTGTGGCGGTGTGTCGGAGTTCACCTCCCGTTTGCCCAGCGCCTTGGCCTTGTCGTTCATGGTGCTGGCAGGCTATGTGTTCTACGCCAAGCGGCGCGGCGCCGAAGTGGCCTTGCTGGCTGCCTTGGTCACCCTGTCGAACTTCGAGGTACACCGTGCCGGTGTGGCCTGCCGCGTTGACATGGTGCTCACCCTCATGATCGTGTCGGCCCTCTACAGCCTCTACCGTTGGACCGAGCGCAACCTGCAGGGCATGCCTTGGTTGGCACTGCTCTGTCTGGTGGGAGCCTTCCTGTCGAAAGGACCGGTGGGGCTGGGCCTGCCCTGCTTGGTGATAGGCATCTTCTGCCTGTTGCGCGGCTATGGCTTCTGGCGTACATTCCTGCGTCTGGCGGGTGTGGCCCTGCTGGCCTGCCTGCTGTCGGGCCTGTGGTACGTAGCCGCATGGCAACAGGGCGGGCAGCGTTTCCTCGACTTGGTGTACGAGGAGAATGTGCTGCGCCTGCTCGGCAAGATGTCCTACGAAAGCCACGTCAATCCCTGGCCCTACAACGTGATGACCCTCGTGGTCGGCTTTGTGCCCTACACCCTGCTGGTGCTGTGCGCCTTGTTCGTGGTGCGTTGGCGCAAGCCGCGCATCCAGCCGGCCGAATGGTGGCACCGCTTGCGGCTCCACGTCCGCACGGTTGACCCTGTGCGCCTGTTCACCTTCCTGTCGTTTGCCGTCATCTTCGTGTTCTACTGCATACCCAAAAGCAAACGCAGCGTCTACCTGCTGCCCGTCTACCCCTTCCTGTCTTACTATCTGGCCGAGCTGCTCCTTTGGCTGCGTGACCGCCACGGTAATGTGTTGCGGGCCTTCGGCCATTCCCTGGCCGTGCTGGCCGTGCTGCTCACCGTAGTTTTTATAGTCGTTCGCACGGGCTGTATGCCCGAAAGCTGGTTGGGAAGCGGCAGCCATGCAGCCCAGAACCAGGCCATGCTGCGCGCCTTGAGCAGCACGCCTCTGTCACTCGTTGACTGGTTCCTCTGCCTGCTGCCTGTGGTGGCCGTGTGGGCCTATATGAAGGTGCGCGGCCACGACAGCCGGGCCTATGCGCGCAGGCTCTATGCCATGATAGCCCTGGTGTTTGCCTTGTTTGTCAGCCTTGATGCCGTCTACCAGCCTTTGGTGCTCAACACCAAGAGCGACAAGCCGCAGGCCGAGTTCGTGAGGCGCACAGTCCCCGAGGGGCTGGTCTATTCCTTCCGCACGGACGTAGTGCCCGGCAACCCGCTCCACCCGTTCACCATCAACTACTATCTGGGCGACCGCGTGGTGCCTTTCACAGCCTTCATGCCCCGCAGCGGCTATCTGCTGACGGGCGACAACGACATCGAAGCCTTCAGGCAGCGCTATCCCGACTATCGTGTCCGGCTGGTGGCCGACTTCAACCACCGCAGCTGCGACGACCGCCGTATGCTCTACTTCTATCACTTTGACCGGCCATGAAGCGGAGAAAGGTGGTTGGCGAGTCGCTGCGCTTTGTGCTGGTGGGCACGGCCGCCACAGCATTGCACTACGGCACCTATTGGCTGTTGCGCGGCTGCGTGCCGCTGGGTGTGGCCTACACGCTGGGCTACCTGTTGGGCTTCGTGTTCAACTTCTTCCTGACAGCCCGCTTCACCTTCGGCAGCCGTCCGTCGTGGACCAAGCTGTGGGGCATGGCAGGGGCCAATGTGGTCAACTACCTGCTCCACATGGTGCTGCTCAACATTGTGTTGTGGCTCGGCGTGCCGTCGGGCTGGGCACCTGTCCCCGTGTTTGCCATCGCGGTCCCCTTCAACTTCGTGCTGGTCCGCTGGGTGTTCAGACACCAGCGCGCGAAATAGCCTCCAGACATGGGGCGAAGGCAGGCAGCTGTCTGCCGGCTAACCGCTGAAGGCCCCGGTCCCAATCTTCAAAAAGCTCCAATCCCAAAAGCTCAACATACCATGAAACTCCTGATAGTCGTTCCCTGTTACAACGAGGAGGCCGTGCTGGCCGAAACCACACGGAGACTCTTGTCGGTGGCCGGGCAGCTGACAGCTCAAGGCAAGGTAGACGAGGCCGGCATACTCTATGTCGACGACGGCAGCCGTGACCATACCTGGCAGCAGGTGCAGCAGGCTGCGGCAGCCCACAAACAGGTGGGCGGGCTCAAGCTGGCACACAACGTGGGCCACCAGCAGGCTTTGTGGGCTGGTCTGGAAGTGGCAGCAGCCGAGGCCGATGCGGCTGTAAGCATCGATGCCGACCTGCAGGACGACGTGCAGGCCATATTCCAGATGGTGGACCATTGGCTCGAAGGGGCTGACATCGTGTTTGGCGTGCGCCGTGAGCGCAAGACCGACACCGTCTTCAAGCGCACCACCGCCCTGGCCTTCTATTCGCTCATGCGGCGCATGAACGGCGACATGGTGTATAACCATGCCGACTTCAGGCTGATGAGCCGGAGGGCCTTGCAGGCACTGGTGTCTTTTCCGGAGCGCAACCTCTTCCTGCGTGGCATGGTAGCCTCGCTTGGTTTCCCCACCGCCACGGTCTACTACGACCGCAGCGAACGCTTTGCCGGCGAGTCGAAGTATCCGTTCGGCAAGATGCTGAGCTTCGCCATCGACGGCATCACCTCCTTCTCGGTGCGCCCGCTGCAGTACATCAGCCTGCTCGGCCTGCTCTTCATGTTCATCTCTTTCTGCGCCATCATCTACGGCGTGTGTGCCTACTTCGAGGGCCGGGCCATTGCCGGTTGGACCTCCCTGTTGGTCAGCCTGTGGTTCATAGGCGGTGCCTTGCTCCTGGCCTGCGGCATCATCGGCGAGTATGTGGGCAAGATCTATAAGGAGGTGAAGCGCCGTCCGCGCTATTTCGTGGAGCAGCGCGTGTAGGGGAGCAGGCATGGGAATATAACATGACAATAAGCCAGGCCGGAGGCTCTGCCACTCCATGAGTGACTTTATAACCTCATAACCTGAAAACCTCATAACCTGATAATCTGACGTTTAAACCTTAAATCGCATAGCTTATGAACATGAGAACAGCCCTTCTGTGGCTATCCTGTCTGGGCTGCACCACCTTGCAAGCCCAGCAAGTAGTGTGGTTCGACGAACCTACTTCGCTCAAGGGACGTGCCTGCTGGTGGCAGGGCATTCCTGACGACCAGCGCGGAAAGCAAAAGCCCGTCGCGGCGGGAGGCATGAACTGGAATGTCGATGCCGAATGGGAACAACGTTCGCTGCCTCTGGGCAATGGCAGCATTGGCTGCAACGTGATGGGAAGCATTGCGACCGAACGCTACACGCTGAACGAAAAGACCCTCTGGCGGGGTGGCCCCAACACGGCCAAAGGGCCTCAGGACTATTGGTCGCAGAACAAGCAGTCGGCCCACCTCCTGCCCGAAATACGCCAGGCTTTTCTCGATGGAGACTGGAACAAGGCCGCTAACCTCACACAGCAGAATTTCAACAGCACTGTGCCCTACGAGGCCACCGGTGAGCCACAGTTCCGCTTCGGCTCCTTCACCACCATGGGCGAGCTCTGCATAGTCACAGGCATCGATGAGGCGGGCGTGAGCCATTACCGCAGGGCCTTGTCGCTCGATTCCGCTCTGGCCACAGTCTCGTTCGACGCAGCCGACGGCACCCACTTCAACCGCACGACCTTCGTGTCCTATCCCGCCAATGTCATGGTCGTACGCTTCACGGCCTCGCAGCCGGGCAGGCAGAACCTGCAGATTGCCTATACTCCCAGCCCCGTAGGCGAAGGGAAGTTCAGCTACGACGGCAAAGGCCGTCTCACCTATTGCGGCAGCCTCGACAACAACCACATGCGCTACACCGTGCGTCTGCAGGTGATGCCCCAGGGAGGCACCTGCAGCTACAGCAACAACCAGCTGCAAATCACCGGAGCCGACCGCGTCGACCTGCTCCTCACGGCCGACACGGACTATGCCCCCAACTACGACCCCGACTGGAACGACCCGCTGGCCTATGTGGGCGTAAATCCCGATGAAACCACAAAAAAATGGTTGGACAAGGCCCAGCGCCAAGGCTATGCCCGCCTGCTCAAGGCCCACCTGAGCGACTACCAGCCCCTGTTCAACCGCGTGCAGCTCCGCCTTGCAGGTGCCGGCTCCGACAAGCCCACCAACCAGCGGCTGGCAGACTATCGCAAAGGAGCCGAAGACCGTGCGCTCGAAAGCCTCTACTACCAGTTCGGCCGCTATCTGCTCATCGCCTCGTCGCGGCCCGGAAACCTGCCCGCCAACCTGCAGGGCATGTGGCATAACAATGTCGACGGACCTTGGCGCGTCGACTACCACAACAATATCAACCTTCAGATGAACTACTGGCCCGCGCTGCCCACCAATCTGGCCGAATGTGCCCAGCCTCTGACCGACTTCATCCGGCTGCTCGAAAAACCCGGCGAGCGGACAGCTAAGGCATATTGGGGAGCGCGCGGCTGGGCAGCGGGCATCTCGGCCAACATATTCGGCTTCACCGCCCCGCTCGAAGGAGCCGACATGTCGTGGAACTACAACCCCATGGCCTCCTCGTGGTTGGCCATCCACCTGTGGGACTACTACGACTACACCCGCGACGTTTCCTTCCTGCGCGAAACGGCCTATCCGCTCATGAAGGGCTGCGCCCTCTTCTGCGAGGACTTCCTGTGGCGCAAGCCCGACGGTACCCTGACGGCCGCTCCCTCTACCTCGCCCGAACACGGTCCGGTCGACGAAGGCACGACCTTCACCCATGCTGTGGTGCGCGAAATTCTCTTGCGCTGCATCGAAGCGGCCCAGACGCTCTCCGTCGATGCCGACAAGGTGGCACAATGGCAGAAAATCCTCGATGAACTCGCTCCTTATCGCATCGGACGCTACGGCCAGCTCATGGAGTGGAGCCAGGACATTGACGACCCGAAGGACGAACACCGCCACGTCAACCACCTGTTTGGCCTGCATCCCGGCCATACCATTTCGCCGCTCACCACACCCGAACTGGCCCAGGCCTCAAGGGTCGTGCTCGAACACCGCGGTGACGGTGCTACCGGCTGGAGCATGGGCTGGAAGCTCAACCAGTGGGCACGCTTGCACGATGGCAACCATTCGTATGTGCTCTATGGCAACCTGCTCAAGAACGGTACGGCCGACAACCTCTGGGACGTACACCCGCCTTACCAGATAGACGGTAATCTGGGCGGTACGGCGGGTGTTACCGAAATGCTGCTGCAGAGCCATGCCGGCTGCATCGACCTCTTGCCCTCCTTGCCCGATGCCTGGGGCGAGGGCACAGTCAGCGGCCTGCGCGCCCGTGGCAATTTCGGAGTCGATATCAGCTGGAAGAACGGCGTGCTGGCCGAAGCGCGCATCACTTCAGGGTCGGGCGTGCCATGCAGCGTGCGCTATGGCAACAGCACGCTGCAGTTCGACACCAGAAAGGGCAAGACTTATCGTCTGGCGTTCCGCGACAACCGGCTTGTACAGCTGAAGTAGGCTCCAGGGCGTTCTGGACTTGGTGTAGCGCACAGCTTTCCTTTCTCTAAGTATCCTGGAACGCTTGCGTTTGTCCCTCGGTTCAATTTACGAAATATGTAAACGCCAGTCCAAGCTTTGTGCTGGATTTACAGTATCGCCCCAAAGCAGTTTCGCTCTACTATATACGCGTTTTTACCCTTGTAAAAATCCTTCAACCCTTCAGCCGGTCCTCTTTTCCCTTTGAAACTCAGAAGGAAACAGGCTGAAGGGTTTGGATTTCAAACCCTTCAGAAAGGTTCAGCCGTGCAGGAACCCTTCAGCGTCCACGCTCTTTCCGGGCCCACTGATTTGTGAAGTACAAATCCAGTCTTCGGCACGACAACTCGTCGGGTTGTCACACCTGGCCCAGCCTTACTTTTTTTCTGTTCTCGGCCTTGTGGCGGCTGAAGGGTTGCTGAAGGGTCTGAAGGGTTTGAAATCCAAACCCTTCAGATATTTTCTCTCTGAGTATCAACAAGAATGAAGGGTAGGCTGAAGGGTTGAAGGATTTTTTCGACTTTAAAAAAGCGTATATAAAGGGGGTGAATCAACTTTAGGAGGAAGCTGTAAATCCGGCATCCGGTTTGGCCCGACTTATAGAATGCCCTATCACAAAACGGGGGTTGTTCGAGGTGAGAGGTAGCGAAGGTGCACTGGGAGAGCAGGCATCCTGCCTGCTGTTGTCGTTTAAGCAGGCAGGATGCCTGCTCTCCCAGTGCACCAACGCCACCTCTCACCTTGAATA
>CAMBOH010000007.1 GCA_945869305.1 uncultured bacterium | reverse complement strand
CAAGCTTGCTTGGATTATGCCGAGCGCAGCCGAAAGTCTCAAAGAACTTTCGTGCCAGTGAGAGCAGAAGCCATGCTTGCTTGGGCTTTGCCGAGCGCAGACGAAAGTCTCAAAGAAAAAACGCACTTTTAAGAACAAAACAATATCGCTCAAGAATAAAAGCTTGAGCGATATTTTTGATGTATAGGTACTAGCATCGCGGATACGCTTACAAATTGTGTATAACAAAGGTTTTTTGTTTGGTCAAATTGGCAAATTCTTGTCTATGCAAAAAATATTTTGTTTCAACCTGAGATAATCTTCATGGGGGGGGTAAAGATAGAAATCTTATGCTATCTTTGCACCATGTTTGGCGAAAACGTAAACAAGAAAGTACCATCCTGTCGTTCCGGCACCTGTAGGATGTCCGACGTCAGCAGATGGCGAGCTTATGAGAAGCATTTTGTAGTTCCCCTCCCGAGTTGGGAAGTTACATGCCATTCCAGCGCACCTTTTTCGCCCCATCCGCGCCGCTCTTTGGCGCGCTTCGAATTCAACGGCCCGGCACGCAGCCAGCGGCCTGCGCACGCTGCTTAGCGTGTCCGATTTCCCCATTGTCGTGGTTATGTTGTATCAGCAACCCATCCACGCATCCTCGTGCAACCAACCTGTTGCGTGCGGCGGACTTGCCTCCGCTGCCCTCCCCGAAGAAACGGCGTGCCCCAGAGCGGCCACTGTCTGAAAAGGGGTGTCCACCCGCTTTTTACCTATGCACCAGCCTCAGGCATCATCCCCCGCCGCCCATGAGCGATGCTGGCACGTGCTCCGGACCACCTATGGCAGGGAGCGCAAGGCCTACGACTATATAGTTTCGCAGGGCGGCACGGCCTTCTGCCCCACCGAGCGTGTGGTGCGGCGCGTGCAGGGAAAAATCCAGAAGCTCTACAAGTCGCGCCTGCCTAATCTCCTCTTTGTCTACGGCACGCTCTCCGAGGTCGAAACCTTCGTCTTCGACAACGTCAACCTCCCCTTCGTCCGCTTCTACTACCGCTACTTCAGGCAGGGCGGCGTGCTCTGCAAGGCCCCCGTCGTGGTGCCGCAAGACCAGATGGACAGTTTCCGCATCATCTGCCAGGCCGAAGACCAGGACGTACGTTTCTCCTTCCACCAGATACAGAAGTTCCGCGAAGGCCAGCGCGTCCGTGTCGTGCGCGGCCCCTTTGCCGGCGTGTGTGGCCGCGTGGCCCGCTACAAAGGCCAGCAGCGCGTGGCCGTGGAGGTCGAAAGCCTCTTCACCGCCATCAGCGCCTACATCCCCGCCCCCTATCTCGAAAGGCTTCCGTAGGCGCGGGCCCAGAGGCATCCATCCGCACGCACCCGCCCACGATGCCCTACCATAGCCCGAAGGCCGGATAGGCCACCTTGCCTGCCCGTGGGCCCCTTCCCCCCTTCTTGCATTACGCGTAATTCCCATGAACATTCCCCATATTCTCCGCGCCACCCCAGCGCGCCACCTCCTTGCCCTTGCCGCCGCCCTCGGCCTCCTGCTGGGCGTGGCCTCTTGTTCCGTGCCCCGCGACGTGGCCTATTTCCAGGATGCCGAAGCCCTCCACGGCATGGCCGTGCCCGCCCGCGACCAGTTCCGTCTGCACCCCGAAGACCGCGTGAGAATCAACGTGAACAGCAGCAACGCCATGCTCGAGGAGCAGTTCTCCCTCACCGTCAGCGGCCAGCAGAGCACCTCCTCCCGGCAGCAGGTGGTCTACACCGTCGATGAGCAGGGCACCATCCAGTTTCCCGTGCTCGGCAAAATCCGTGCTGAGGGCAAGACCCGCCAGGAGCTCGCCGCCTACATCCAGCAGCGCCTCCGCAGCCGCGAGCTCGTCGACGATGCCATCGTCACCGTGGAGTACGTCGACCTCTGCGTGAACGTGCTCGGCGAGGTGAACCACGCCGGCATCATTCCCGTCACGAAGGACCATTTCACCATTCTCGACGCCCTCAGCGGTGCCGGCGACCTCACCATCAACGGCGACCGCACCCGCGTCATGGTCACCCGCCAGGCCGACGGCGTGAACCAAGTCTACTTCGTCGACCTCACGCAGATGCAGAGCCTGCTCCAGTCGCCCGCCTTCTACCTCCAGCAGAACGACCTCGTCTACGTCACCCCCAACGACAAGCGCAAGCGCGAGGCACAGTCCGTGGGCAACACCTTCAACACCCCCGCCGTCTGGATTTCCCTGGCCTCCCTGGCCACGACCATCGCCGCCCTTCTCATCCGCTAATCCCGCATTTCCCCTCCCATTCCCAGCCATGTCTGAAAACGTACATACCAAGCGCAAGCCCGCCGAAGACTTCCTCAGCGTGAAGGACCTGTGGCATCTCTGCAAGCGCAACTGGAACTGGTTCGTCATCTCCCTCATCGTCTGCATAGCGGGCGCTGCCTTCTACCTCTACCGCACCCCCAACCTCTTCACCCGCGAAGCCGCCATCCTCGTGAAGGAGGAAACGCTCGGCAAGACCAAGTCGCGCAACACCAGCGGCGAGGACTTCAGCGAAATGGCCCTCGTGCAGCAGCAGACCAACGTCTCCAACGTCGTTCGCCAGCTCTCCTCCCTCCGCGTGCTGTCGGAGGTGGCCCGCCGCATGAAGATGGGGCAGAACGAGCGCGACTGCCTCCATGCCGCCATGGGCCTGCAGCGCCGCTTCAAGGCATCCATCGACAACGAGAAGTCCACCGTCATTAACCTCCAGTTCGTCGACAATTCCCCCGAGCGTGCCGAAGAAGTGCTCGAGACCCTCATCCGCGTCTACAACGAGCAGTGGCTCGAAGAGCGCAACAAGGTGGCCGCCAGTACCTCGCGCTTCATCGACGACCGGCTCAGCGTGATGGAAAAGGACCTCGGCGTGGTCGACGACAGCATCTCCTCCTTCAAGGCCCGCCACCGCATCACCGACCTCGCCCACGTCAGCGATGTCTACCTCCAGCAGCAGAGCAGTTCCGACGCCGAAATCCTCCGCCTCAGCAACCAGAAAGGCATGGCCGAGTATGTGCTGCAAATCCTCCGGGACAAGTCGGCCCGCGACCAGCTCCTGCCGACCAACTCGGGGCTGGGCAACATGCAGATCGAGCGCCAGATTGCCGACTACAACGACATGCTGCTCCAGCTCAAGAACAACCGCGCCGGCACCTCTACACAGAACCCCCGCATCCTGCGCCAGGAGCAGCAGCTCGAGGAAATGCGCCAGAACATCCTCACCTCCGTCAGCGGGCAAATCAAGACCATCGACATCCAGCTCCAGAAGTTCTACGACTTCAGCGGCGAGGCCAGCAGCAAAATTGCCTCCAACCCCGAACAGGCCAAGCACCTCGTTTCCGTGGAGCGCGAACAGAAGGTGAAGGAGAGCCTCTACCTCTACCTCCTCCAGAAGAAGGAAGAGAACGAAATCAGCATGACCTACACCTCGTTCAACACCGAGGTAGTCGACATGCCCCACGGCAGCGACCTCCCCACCTCGCCCAATCGCATGGCCATCTGGGCCGCAGCCTGCCTGGCGGGCCTATTTCTCCCCGCATTCGTCATCTTCGTGCGCGAGAACCTCAATACCACGGTGCGCTCGAAACAAGACATCACCCGCCTTTCCAACCTCTCCGTGGTGGGCGAAATTCCCTTCTTCGGCGAAAAGCGCAGCCGCTTCTCTTTCTTCCGCAAGCGCACCAAGGGTGGCTCCCACCACACGCCCATCGTCATCGAGTTTGGCAAGCAAAACTGGGTGAACGAGGCATTCCGCCTGATCCGCACCAACCTGGAGTTCATGGCCAATGCCGACAACTCCCACAACGTCTACATCGTCTCCTCCTTCTACGCCAGTTCGGGCAAGACCTTCGTGAGCATCAACCTGGCCGTGGTCATGGCCCTCAAGGGCTGGCGCGTGCTCCTCATCGACGGCGACTTGCGCCGCGCCTCCGCCTCGCGCAGCCTCCACTGTCCGTGTGTGGGCATCGCCGACTACCTGGGCGGAAAGGAAGTGGACCTCGAGTCGCTCAAGGTGGTGAAGAAAGATTACCCCACGCTCCACATCCTGCCCGTGGGCACCATTCCGCCCAACCCCACCGAACTCCTTTCGTCTGAAGGCATGAAGGAGCTGATTGATCGGGTGCGCCGGGAGTACGACTACGTCATCGTCGACTGTCCGCCCTCCGACAACCTTGCCGACTCCAACCTCATGGAGCGCTATGCCGACCGCACGCTCTACATCGTCCGTGCCGGCGTAGCCGAGCGCAGCCGCATTCCCGAACTCGAGGCCGAAGTGGAGTCGGGCCGTTACAAGCACCTTTCCATCATACTCAATGCCGTCGACCTGCGCCGCCTCCACGCCTACAAGGACTACTACTACTATTATTACGGCCGGCAGGACTGACCCCTGCCGCAGGCTGTCGCCCGCTCCCGCCTTCCGCCCATGAATCCCGCCAACCGCCGCATCGCCCTCAACACCGCCTATATGTACGTGCGCCTCGTCACGCTCATGGCGGTGGGCCTCTACACCTCGCGCCTCGTGCTTTCCGTGCTCGGCGTGAGCGACTACGGCATCTTTGCCGTGGTGGGCGGCGTGATGGCCCTCTTCACCTTCCTGAGCAATGCGCTGGCTACCGCTACCTCGCGTTTCCTCAACACCGAGATGGGGCGCGGCGGCGACGTCAATGCCACGTTCAACATCAACCTCCTGCTCCACGTGGCCCTGGCCCTGCTCATCTTCCTGCTGGCCGAAAGCGTGGGCCTCTGGTACATTCACTCCGGACTCAACGTGGCCCCGGGCCGCCTCGACGATGCCCTCTTCGTGTTCCAGGTTTCCATCTTCACCACCTGCCTCGGCATCGTAGCCAGTCCCTTCCAGAGCCTCTTCATCGCCCACGAGCAGTTCCGTTTCCAGATGGTGGTGGACATCGTGAACAGCTTTGTGCGCTTGGGGTGCATTCTCCTCCTGACCCTCTACGACGGTCCGGAAGCCTTGCGCCTCTACAGCCTCATCTTCAGCCTCACGTCGCTCAATACCTTGGGCATCTACTACTATATTGGATGCCGCCGCTGGCCCGAAATCATCCGCCTCCGCCTTGTGCGCGGCTGGGCCCGCTATCGCGAAGTGCTGGTGTTCAACAACTGGAACCTCTTGGCAACCCTCTCCTATATGGCCCGTTCCTCTGGAAGCGACATCATGCTCAATGCCTTCTTCGGCACTTCCGTCAATGGTGCCTTCGCCATCGCCAAGGCCGTGGGCGGCTACGTCAGTGAGTTTGCCGATAAGTTCGACAGTGCCTCGGCCCCCCAGATTGTCCAGGCATACGCTGCCGGCGACCACGGGCGCGTTTCTTTCCTGGTCAACAAGATAGGCCGTGCCAATCTCCTGCTTTTTGAGCTGATGCTTTTCCCCCTGCTCATAGAGCTGGATTTCGTCCTTGGCATCTGGTTGGAAGAAGTGCCGCCGTTCGTGTCGGACCTGACCGTGATTTACCTTTGGCTGGGCCTTGTGGCAACGAGTTGCGGCGGCCTGCTTCCGCTCATCCGTGCCTATGGACGCATCAAGTGGTTCCAGATAGAATTGAGCGCGTGTTTCCTCCTCTGCATTCCTTTGGGCGTCGGCGTGCTTTCGCTGGGCTATCCCGCCGCGTCCCTGCTCTATCTCTTCCTGGTGGCCGACCTCGCGCATCGCTCCATACAGCTCTACCTGCTTCGTCGCTTGGTCGGTTTCGACGCTTGGTGCTATGTGCGTGAAGCCTATTTGCGTCCCTTAGCCATCGGTGCTGTGATGTCCATCCTACTCCTTATATATATGGAGCATCCCGTTGCGGGAGCGTTGCAGAAGTGCGCCGTCATCCTCTCCACCTTCCTCCTGACCGCAGCCCTGGCCTGGACCTTCGGCTTGCAGGCAGCGGAAAGGCAGAAGTTCCTCCAGAAGTGGCACCGCCGCGGACGGCGCGTGGAATGTTAGATAACCCAAGACAAAGACATGAGAACAAAAGCCGTATATGTCGCAGTGAGTGGCGAGGCCGATGTCTATTTCGAGCAGGCATGGGTTTCGGCATGGTCGCTGAAGCACTACAATCCCGGGATGGAGGTGGAGTGCGTGGTAGACCCCGATACTTACGACCAGGTGATGGGGAGCTACCGTCGCCAGGCACTTTCCGTGATAGACCGCCTCGTGCGGGTAGAAGTGCCTGCGCAGTTTGGCAAGAAAGAGCGCTCGCGCTGGCTGAAGACCAGTGTGCGCCAACACGTGGAAGGGGACTTTCTCTTTATCGATACCGACACCATTGTCTGCGACAGTCTTCGGGACTTGGACAGCTTGGAGGACGACGTGATGATGGTGAGGGACCACCACTGCCCCTTCTCAGAGATGACAGACGCCAAGTATATCATTCAAGGCATAGAGAATACGCTCGGTTCGCGCTTTACAGAGGATGATTATTACAACAGTGGCGTAATCTATACGAAGGACACCCCCGCATCCCATGCCTTCTTTGAAGCCTGGCACGCGCAGTGGAAGGAGTTTCACAAGCAAGGCGTCCACACCGACCAGTGCTCTTTGGCTGTCCTGAACGCGAAGGTCCATGCCATCCAGGACTTGGACGACATCTACAACTGCCAGATACGCTTGTCGGTGCGTTTCCTTCATCGTGCCAAAATCGTCCATTTCTTCAATAACCAATGCCCTCAAAACAGGGTGCACCCATTCGATACCAACGAGGTCTATTTGCAGGTAAAAAAAGACCAGACGCTCACTCCCGCTTTCCAACAAATGGTGTTGGATTGCAAGTCGCTCTTCTACTCCCAGACCTACATTCTCGGTGGAGAAGAGAGAATGATGTACGATGATTATGCGTGCAGACTGTTGAGAGAAACGGTCGTAAAGTGCCCTTTGCTCTACTCGATTGTCAATAAAGTGTCGCGTGTTTTGCTGATAGCCTACCTTGCACTCAAACAAAAAAATTAGAAGCATGAATAGATTGATTTCTGTTGTTGTTCCAGTTTATAACGCAGAGGAATATATTGGAAAGTGTCTGGATTCAGTCTTGGCACAAACCTATACAGATTTTGAGATTGTTGTTGTGAATGACTGTACCCCTGATGGCTCCATGGCCATTGTGGAACAGTACGCTCAAAAGGACGCTCGAATCCGTGTGGTGGAGAATGCAAAAAACAGTGGGACGATGCAGACGCGCGGTAATGGCTGCAAGGAGGCAAAGGGAGAGTTTATCTTCAATCTTGATGCCGACGATACTATCCGCCCGAATGCGTTGGAAATCTTAATGAAGAAGCAGGTGGAAACCAATGCCGACATTGTAGTAGGCGGCTTGGTCTATCATAAGGCCAACGGAACAGATATTGAGTATAGAGCGAACATGCCTTCCAGCATGGCAATCGAAGATACGCTGCACGCGCTGATTAAGGAGACTGTCCCCATAAGCGTATGTGCCAAACTTATTCGCCGTTCCCTCTTGATGGATAATGACTATCGCTATTTCCCCAATATGGTCATTCGCGAAGATACTTGCTTGATTTATCAGATGGTGTTCTTCGCCAATTGTATTGCTTACATCAATGAGTTTATCTACGACTGTGCGGACAATCCCAACTCTTGTACCCACGTGCGCTATACGTTGCTGGAAATTGAAAACATTATCACTTCACGCAGACTGATGATGGACGTGTGCGAGCCATACCCGCAGTTGATGCCTGCTTTGGACGAAACCATCACCTTCTCCCTGTTGCGGCTCTATTGTCATCCTGTACCGAAGAAAGAGATTAAGAAACTGCTGAAGAAATATGGATTGGAAGACTACGCTACGTGGTGCCATGGTTGGAAGGTGCTTTCGCTCCGGCGCTTCTTCAGTACGTATATTTCTGCATTGCTGAAAAGAGTTGTTTAAGCTATATGTACAAAAACTGTTTTAAAAGACTGCTGGACATCCTCTTGTCCCTCTTTGCCCTGCTGGTGCTCGGCTTGCCGATGCTGGTGCTGGCCCTGGTTATCCGCGTAACCATTGGTTCGCCCGTCCTGTTCCGCCAGCAGCGCGTGGGCAAGGGCGACAAGCCGTTTAGCCTCATGAAGTTCCGCTCCATGACCGATGCCCGCGACGCGAACGGTGTGTACCTGCCTGACGAGGAGCGCATCACCAAGTTGGGCCATTTCCTGCGAACCACCTCGCTCGACGAACTGCCCGAACTCTTCAACATTCTCCGCGGCGACATGAGCATCATCGGGCCGCGTCCGCTCCCCGTGCGCTATCTCGACCGCTACACGCCGCAGCAGCGCCGCCGCCACGAGGTGCGGCCGGGACTTTCCTGCCCCTCCATCCTCGACGGACGCAACACCAACACCTGGGAACGGCAGTTCGAGGGCGATGTCTGGTACGTGGACCACCTGAGCTTCTGGACCGACCTCCACTGCGTGCTCCACACCTTCCACATCGTGCTCACCCGCAAAGGGGCGACCGCAGAGGAAGGCATCAGCCGCGGCGAGTTTATCGGCACGGCCAATGTCGAGGACCTGAAGCACGACCACGAGGGGAACTACATGAAGTTGTAAAAGCATAATAGCATACTGAATATGAAAAAGATTATCATCGTGGGTGCCGGCGGCTTTGGCCGCGAACTCCTCCAGTGGATCAAGGATATCAACGCCCAGTCTAAGGATGGGGGCGTGTGGGAGATTTTTGGCTTCATTGACGATGACCTCCATGCCTTGGACGGCGTGGAAGTAGACTATCCCATTGTGGGCAGCATCCGGGAGTGGCAACCCAAGGACGATGAGGTATTCGCCCTGGCCATGGGTTCGCCCGCTGTAAAGCGCAAGGTCGTGGATTTGCTGAAGGCGCGCGGTGCCCAGTTTGCCACCGTGGTCCATCCCACAGCCCTGCTCAGTCCCTTTGCCCACTATGGCGAAGGACTCGTGATGTTCCCTTATTCCAAACTCTCCTGCAACACAACGGTGGGCGACTTTGTCACTCTGCTCAGCTCTCCCATCGGACACGACAACGTGATTGGCGACTTTACCGTCATCAGCGGCGGGTGCAACGTGCTGCGCAATGTGAAGATCGGCAAGGATGTCTTCTTGGCAGCCGGCGTCTGTGTGGCACAGGACGTAGTGGTGGGCGACGGCGCCTACCTGGGTCTGGGCAGTGTGGTCGTGCGTGACGTGGCTCCCCACACCAAGGTGTTCGGCAATCCCGCCCGTGTCGTGCCCGTGTAACTAATTGCGGATTGCTCTGAATATATTGAATACGGATTGCTTTGAATATATTGATTACGGATTGCTCTGAATATATTGATTACGGATTTATCTGATTCTTCTGATTTTCTCTCAGTTAAATCAGTCAAAACCGTCATCCAACCAAAAGCGTAAACAGCTTATGCGAAGTAAAATAGCTGATAGCTTCTACGCCCATGCGGCGCGGTATCCCGAAAAATGTGCCATCTGGTGTGATGGCCAGACACGTACCTACGGAGAAATGGCCCGCTTGGTAAGCCAGTATTCCCATCTCTTGTTGGCCCACGGCGTAAAGTATGCCGACCACATCGCCATCCCGATGAACAACAGCATAGAGTCGGTGGCCCTCTTCTTCTCAGCTGCCGACCTGGGGCTCTGCTTGGTGCCGCTCAATCCCACCTTGCCTTTTGCAGCCATGGTCACGGCCATTGAAGCCAGCGACATCCGCCACCTCATTGCGCGCAGGTCCTTCCTGAAGGAGTGCCAAAAGCATGGAGGACTTCCCCTCAAGGGCATGACCCTCTGCCTCAATGCAGAGTTCGAAGGTGCTGTCCCCTTTGCAGAAATAGAAAAGATGCCGACGTATCGGCCCGAGTCGGCAGACCTCCGCGGCGACGAGTCCTTTATACTCACCATGACCTCCGGCTCTACGGGAGCACCCAAACCCATCGACATCAGTCAGCAGAACAAGGTAGACCGCGTGTATGCCCATGTGCGGGAATACGGGATTACGGGCGACGACCGCGTGCTGGCCGCCACGCCCCTCTACCATTCCTTGGCCGAACGCCTCGTCATTCTCCCCCTGATGATAGGTGCCACGGCCATCCTCCTGCCCCGTTTCACCCCGCGCCTCTGGTTGGAGTGCGCCCGGCAGCAAGCCGCCACCTTCACCATTGCCGTTTCGGCCCAGCTGGCCCAGATACTTCCGCTGCTCGAAAGCGACGGGGCCGCGCCCATCGACAGCTTCCGCGCCATCGTTTCCTCTTCGGCCCTGCTCGACCCCGCAGTGAAACACCGCCTCATAGAGAGATTGAAGTGCGAGTTCCACGAGATGTACGGCACCTCGGAAGTCTCCACGGCCACGACCATCTGTTTCCAGAAAGCCCGCCACAAGGAGCAGTCCGTGGGACGGCCCTTCGAAGGAGTGAGACTGCGCATCCTGGACGACCGGGGCCAGGACTGCCCCGTGGGTGAAATGGGGGAAATTGCCGTGGCTTCGGCACTCACTTGCAAGGGCTATTACAGGCAGACCTCCCAGATGATGCAGGCCACCCAAGGTGCCTTCTTCCTCACGGGCGACCTCGGCCGCTTGGACGAGGACGGTTACCTCTATTTCATGGGGAGAAAGAAGGAACTCATCATCACGGGTGCAGTCAATGTATCGCCCTCCGACGTGGATGCCGTGGTAGCCAAGCTGCCGGGCGTGGCCGAGTGTGCCGCCTTCAGCTATCCCGATGCCCGGCTGGGCGAAGTGGTGGCACTGGCCGTGGTGAAGGAGGCCGGGGCTGGACTGACTGCGCGCCAAATCCAGCGCTACTGCGCCCACCACCTTGCAGACTTTCAACAACCGCACCATATCTTCTTTGTTGAGGCCCTGCCCAAGAACGCCATGGGCAAGTTGCAGCGCATGAAGATTATTGACGTAATACCGCAACACTATGGAAGAAATTAAAGAATTCATTGTAGACTACATCCAGCGCGAGTACACCCTTCCCGCCGACATGGATGTGATGGAACTGAACTACATCGAGTCGGGCTACATCGACTCGCTGGGCTTCGTGCAGTTCGTGGCCCTGATCGAAGAAGAGTTCGACATCGTCTTCTCTGATGAAGAGCTCGACAGCCCCGACATGAAAGTGGTGGGCAAGTTGGTGGCACTCATTGACCGCAAACGTAACGCATAACTTTCTATGGCAACCGACCACATCAGCATAGGCATGGTAGGCGCAGGCCGCGCTTCCGAACTCCACCTGAATGCGCTGAAGCGCTTCTCGGAGTTCCCCGTACACCTCCGCCACATTGTGGCACCGCGCGCCGAGCAGGTCCATGCCATGAAGGAGCGCTTCGGCTTCGAAAAGGCTACCCACGACTTCCGGGACCTGCTGCGCGACCCCGAAATCGATGTGATTGACATCTGCACGCCGCCTTACGTCCACGAAGAAATGATCGAGGCCGCCCTGACCGCGGGGAAGCACGTCATCTGCGAGAAGCCCCTCACGGGCTACTTCGGCTTGCCCGGCGATGCGGAGCCTATCGGGGAAAAGGTGTCGAAGACCGTGATGTTCCGCCACGTGGTCGAACGCATGGAGCGCCTGCAGCGCATTGTGGAGCAGTCGGACCGGCAGTTCATGTATGCCGAGAACTTCATCTATGCCCCCGCCATCCTCAAGGCGGCGGAAATCATCCGCGCCAAGAAGAGCCGCATCCTCTTTGCCAAGGGCGAGGAGAGCCTGAAGGGTTCCAGTTCGCCGGTGGCGGGAGAGTGGAACCGCACGGGCGGCGGCACGTTCATCCGCACGGGTTCCCATCCCCTCAGCGCCATCCTCTGGCTGAAACAGCAGGAGGCCCGGGCCTTGGGCAAGCACATCCGCGTGAAGTCCGTGCTGGCCGACATGACACGCCTGACGCCTTCCCTTTCGGAATATGAGCACCGACACATTGCCGCCCGTCCGCACGACGTGGAGGACATCGGCACCGTGATACTCGCCTTCAGCGACGGCTCGCGGGCGGTGGTGATGGCCAACGATACGCTCCTGGGCGGCAGCAAGAACTATGTGCAGCTTTACTGCAACGACACGGCCATCAACTGCCGGCTCACCATGGCCGACATGATGGAAACCTATTTCCTCGACGAAGAAGGGCTGGACGAGGTGGAAATCTCCGAGATGCTCCCGCAGAAGACAGGCTGGAACAAGCCTTTCCTGCTCGACGATGTCATGCGTGGCTATACCGACGAGATGAAGGACTTCATGGAGTGTGCGCTCTACAACCGTCACCCCAAGTCGGACTTCCATGTGGCTGCCGAAACTGTACGCATCATTTATGCGGCCTATCAGTCGGCAGAACAGGGTCGGGTAGTAGAACTTTAATCAAGCAGGTAGTATGCGCATCCTTACATTCGGACTGAAAAGCGACATCGTAGGAGGCATTGAGTCCTTTGTCCTTACGATGAACCGCCATTTGCAGGAAGAGCAGATTTACTTCGATTACGTCTTTCTGGACAAGGACGAACTCATCCACAGGGAAAGCATACAGTCCATGGGCGGCCGGGTACTCTTTTTGCCCTACTATGTGCGCCAGCCGTTTGCTTACGTGGCACGGCTCTATCGAATGCTGAAAGAAGAGAAAGGGAACGTGGATGCTGTCTATGTCAATCTTTTCTCGCTGGTACACATCCTGCCCATAGTGGTGGCCCGCCTGCTCGGCATGAAGGTGATAGTCCACGCCCACAACAACAACATTCAGCACCAGAACCCTATCTATCGTACACTCAATGCCATCGGCAAGCATGTGTGCGCCAGCTTCCGCGCCTTGCGGCTTTCCAATTCCAATGCTTCAACGCGGTTCATGTACCCCAAGAAAAAGTGGGCGGAGACCCATATTGTCTACAACGCCATCGATGTGGACCGCTATCGCTACCGCCCCGAAGTAAGGGAGGCCCAACGGAAGGCATTGGGCGTGGAAGGCAAGTTTGTCGTGGGCTTCTCGGGGCGCTTGGCTTTGCAGAAAAACCCGCTCTTCGTCATTGACATTTTCAAAGCCTTTCATCAAAACCACCCCGACAGCGTCCTGCTCATGGTGGGCGAAGGGCCGCTCATGCAGCAGGTGAAAGACCATATCCCAGCAGACCTTCAGGAGAATGTGCAGCTCTTGGGAAGGCAAGCGGACATGCCCGCACTCTATCAGGCCATGGATGCCTTTCTCCTCCCTTCGCTCTTTGAGGGGCTGGGCATTGTATTGGTGGAGGCGCAGGCGGTTGGCCTGCCCTGCCTGACTTCGGCCGAAGTGGTTCCCGATTTGGTCAATGTGACCGATTTGTTGCAACGCGCCGACTTGAAAGCCCAGCCCGAGGAGTGGGCCGATAAACTGGCAGAAATGCGGCAGCTGAATACTCCTCGTGAAGCATACTGCGAGCAGGTAAAGAAATCACACTTCAATATCCATGTCGAGGCCAGCCGCTTTGCGCAGTGCCTGCGTCAGTTTGTAGAGGCTGATTAGTAGCATGAACCCGCTGACAGACATAAACATCCGCGTCTCTCTCCACCAGAGCAAGGGCTATGCCATCTTCCTTTCCCTGCTCCCGGTTGTCATGATGTACAAGACACCGGGAACGAGCATGGGGCTCGCCACCACGATGGTTGCGTTAGGAATGGTCTATGCGGGCTGTGCGATTTATGTACATTGGCAGAAGATAGATTTAGCTCGTCTATTATTTTTCATCCCTTATCTCTTGTATGCCTGGTTTGCCAGCAATGGGATGTACCGTTTGCTCACAACGGCTATCTTTGTCCACTTATTGGCCATCAGTTCGGGTGCTGTACATTTGGAGAGACTTAAGAACATGCTGGTAGGCGTGGCTTGTGTGGCATCCGGTTGTGTGATACTCCAACAGTTGTTGCACTTGGTCTTGGGACTGGATGTGCAGTTTATGTACAAATTCCTGATGATAGACAGCTTGCAAGATGTGGGGTACAACGGGCTGTTCGAGCCTTCACACGGAAAAGCGATGTATCGTCCTTCTGCCTTTTTCATGGAACCGTCTCATTTCGGGCAATATGCCTTTTTAGGGCTATGTGCCTGTCTGTTCGGTACGGCTGAGGTAAGGCTTAAAGCAGCGCTCCTCATCTCCATGGGTATGTTTGCCACAACATCTGGCATAGGTTTTGTGCTAACGGGAGCTATCTGGCTTTGGTGGGGGCTTACTAAAATGGAGGATTATCCCGCAATCTACAAAGTCTGCCTCTTTGTGGGCGTTTGCTTTATCGCAGCTTTGCTTTTCTTCATTCTCTATCAGATACCCTTTTTTGAGAGTATAATATCCCGCTTCATCGATACACCCGAGGGTGAGGTGAATGCCGTAGACGGGCGTACCTTTGGCTGGGCATTGTTGTTTGAAGGAAAAGACTTTTGGGAACTCTTTTGGGGGTGGGGTCCTGAAACCTTGCCTACTTATTTCCTTACGGGGTTTATGGAGCAGCTGTATATGTATGGCTGGCTGGGCGTAGGCCTGCTCTTCATGTATTTGACTTGGCTCTGCCTGTTTACGAAAAAACTGGCGCGCATCGTGTCCATCCTTTTCTTCTCGCTCTATTTTGTGGCGGGCGTTTCGGGCTTCATTCCCGTTATCTTCTATATAGGCTCCATACTTACCTTTAGTATCTTTCAAGATGAAGAAGGATAATCTATACACCCACTATATTGCTCCCTTTTTCCAACTGTGGAGGCATTTCGGCTTTCAAACGGCTTGGAACGAAATGTGCTTCGTCCTGAACCGCAAGCTACATCGCAAAGATTTCGCCCGCAGGGTACCTACGTTTCAAAAGTACAGCCATCTGATTACACTTTTGGAACGCAAGTATGGCCATATTGTGGAGAAGTATGCACACTATACGCCCGAGGAGTGGAATGGAGAAAACGTCGGTGCAGATGCCCCCATCTGGGTGTATTGGCAACAAGGGTTTGAGCACGCCCCCGAAGTGGTGCAAGACTGCTTCCGCAGTATAAAGCAGCATGCGGGAGAGCATCCCGTGATAGCGCTTACAGGCAATAACTTGAAGGATTATGTGGACCTGCCGGACTATGTGTGGGAAAAGCACAGAAAGGGCATTTTCACCCATTCCTTTTTCTCCGATATACTGCGGTTTGCTCTCTTTGCCAAATATGGAGGCTTTTGGGTAGATGCCTGCGACTTCTTCTTGAACGACCGTTTCTTCAAGGAGGCGCTTCGTTACCCTTTCTACTCCGTGAGAGGGTTTGACAATGACTTGAAAATAACTCGCCAACTTTGGTCGGATGGCATAATGGCCTGCGGCAAGGGAAATAAATACCCCCAACTCATGCAAGAATTGCTGGTGGCCTATTGCAAGCAGGAGAACTATCTCATCGACTATTTTGTCTCTTCCTGTTTCCAGAATGTAGCCTACATCCGTCTGATGAGCCTCCGGCGCATGTTCGATGCCTACCCCTTCAACAATACAGAGTTTTTCACCATCCGGTGGAATTTCGCGCAGGCCTACGACGAGGCTACGTTCCAAGCCATTTTGAAAGAAAACTCCGTAATCAACCTCACCTGGAGGGTGGATGCCAAAGGGGAGGGAGAAACCTATTATAAGCATTTGAAAGAGCTGCTCTCATAAAGCACCATATCATAATAATACAGATTTATGAAGAACCCTGTCTATCTCTGCCTCGCCCACATGGGAGGCCAGGAACAACAGTATATCCAGCGCGCTTTTGACACCAACTGGGTGGTGCCTCTCGGCCCCAATGTCACGGAGTTTGAAAACCTGCTGGCGGACTACCACGGTGGCAATACCGGCGTGGTGGCCCTGGCATCGGGCACGGCGGCCATACACTTGGCCTTGGTGGCGCTCGGCGTGGGAAAGGGCGACGAGGTGATGGTGCAGAGCTTCACCTTCTGCGCTTCGGCCAACCCCGTGGTCTATGTGGGAGCAACGCCGGTGTTCGTGGACTCCGAACCCCACACCTGGAACATGGACCCGGACCTCCTCGACGAGGCCATCGCCGAACGCATCCGGATTACGGGGCGCGTGCCCAAGGCCATCATTCCCGTGACGCTCTATGGTATGCCCTACAACGTGGAGCGCATCCTCGAAGTGGGGCTGAAATACGGGATCCCCGTCATAGAGGACAGTGCAGAGGGCTTGGGCTCCCGCTTCAGGGGACGGCCGATGGGCACGTTCGGCACCTACGGCGTGCTCTCCTTCAACGGCAACAAGATGATTACCACTTCGGGCGGCGGCGCACTCCTCTGCAACGCCCCCTACCGCACGGAACGCGACGAGATGAGGGAACGCATCCTCTATTTCGCCACACAGGCACGGCAGCCCCTGCCCCACTACCAGCACACGGACGTGGGCTACAACTACCGCCTGAGCAACGTCAGCGCCGGCATCGGCTGCGGACAAATGGCCGTGCTCGACGACCACGTGCGGCACCACCGGCACCTACACCGACTCTACACCGAACGCCTGGCCGACGTGCCGGGCATCTACGTGATGCAGGAGCCCCATCCCGACTACGAAAGCAACTATTGGCTCACCACCATCCTCCTCGATGCGCCGCTCCGCTACAGCGAACTCAGCCGGCTACTTGCCGAGGAGCAAATCGAGACCCGTCCGCTCTGGAAGCCCATGCACCTCCAGCCAGTCTTCAGCGAGGCCCCGGCCTACGTCAGCGGCGTGAGCGAGGAACTCTTCGGGCGCGGGCTCTGTCTGCCTTCCGGACCGATGGTCAGCGAGGAAGACCTGGAGCGCATCGTGACCGTCATCCGCGACTATGCCTTGGCGCAGCAGTAAATAACTGATATATTTTCATGAAGAATTACTCCTTATTATTTATAGTAGCCCTCTTCCTCGCCTTCTCGCTGTCCCTCGCCGGGCAGGCACAGGAGGCAAGGCAGGACGAGCCTGTCCCCTTTTGGTACGCACAGCTCTTTGGCGGTATCAACAAGTCGGCCAACGAGAATCTCCCTTGGAGCGAGATGACTTCCGCTCCCTTGTCGGGCGGCTTCTTCGTGGCTGTCGGCCAGGAGATGGCCTCCCCTTGGGGCTGGCGCACGGCGTTCCGCTTCAACCACAACCGGAGCCGTGCCGTGCCCGAGTGCGAGACCGATGATACTTGGGGCTGGAAAAGCTTGGAACTCTTTGCTGACGCCACCTACAACCTCGTGGGGCGGCTGGGCGCGGCACAGCGCTTCAACCTGAAAGCCTTTGCGGGCTTGGGGCTGGGCTATACTTACGCCTTCCCGCAGCATCAGCCGCTCTCTTACACGCAGAAGTATTCGCGCAACAGCACGGTGCAGGGCACTGTCCGGCTGGGACTGACGGCAACCTACGCCCTCTCCCGCAGCTGGGCACTGGGCGCGGAAGTGAGCCAGTCGTTCTTCACCGATGCTTTCAACGGCGTGAAGACGGGCGCGCCGGCGGATGCCCGCACCAACCTGAAGGTGGGCCTGACCTACCTCTTCCTGCCGCCGAAGCCCCGCGTGGTCCTCCCCGTCAGCGTGCCGCGCGACCAGCGCCTGCGGACCATTCCCCCGCTGCCTTTCCGTCAGCCCGAGGAGGAGGACGAAAAGTTGCGGAGCATACGGGGGCGCGCCTTCCTTGACTTCCCCGTGAACGAAACGGTCATCTATCCCAGGTATCGCAGAAATCCGGCCGAACTGAAGCGCATCCGCCATACGATAGAAAGTGCCCTTTTCGACCGCACCATCGCCGTGCGCAGCATTTCCCTTCACGGCTATGCTTCCCCCGAAAGTCCTTACTCCAACAATACGCGCTTGGCCAAGGGACGCACGGCTGCGCTTAAGGAGTATATCCAAAACGCCTACGCGTTCTCCGATACCCTCTTCACCACGACTTTTACGCCCGAAGACTGGAAGAACCTCCGCAACTTCATTGCCCATGGAGGCCGCCGCAAGGTGAAGGACGACATCTGGTATGAAGATGCCTCGGTGCTCGAAACGCCAGCAATGCCCAGTTTTGTCCGCGATGCCCGTGAGGAACTCTTGGAGGTGATTGACAGCTCGCTGAAGCCGGACGAGAAGGAACAGCAACTGAAGCAGGTGGCGGGCGGCAAGCCCTACCGCTGGCTGCTGGACCACGTCTATCCCGGTCTGCGCCATACCGACTACGTCATTCAGTACGTGGTGCGCCACTATCCTGTGCAGCAGTCGCGCCGCCTTATCTACACCCACCCCGAGGCGCTCAGCCTGAGCGAGATGTACCGCGTGGCAGAGAGTTGGCCCGAAGGTTCGGACGACTGGCTCGATGCCCTGCTCATCGCCGCACGGCAATATCCCGAGAGCGAGACGGCCAACCTCAATGCCGCCTGTGCCTGCGTGAAGACGCGCCGCCTCACGGATGCCAAGCACTACCTCAGCCTCGCAGGCAAAAGCCAGGATGCCCAATATGTGCAGCAGGTAATCGATGCCATGGAAGGCCGCTACACAGGAACATTTGATTACAAGCATGGAAAATAAATACAAATCCCATCAATTCAGCTTTTGCTCGCCCCTTGCGGCGTGCGGCCTCTGCGCCTTGACCTTGGCGCTTTCGGGCTGTGCCAGCGAGGAGAGCTTTTCGGAGAGCGAGCGCATCGAGGCTGCCTTCCAGACAGCTTTGAAGGGCAGTGTCAGCCCCCTGCAGTGGTGGAAAACAGCCGTGACGCTCAAAGTCAGCGTGAAGACCGATGCTCCCGTGCAAATCTGGGCCATGTCGAAACGCTGGGACGGAACCCTCTACGACTATGCCGTCCTGGATGCCAGCGGCGAGGTGCGGCTCACCCTGCCCCAGCTCACCTCACAGCAGGTAACCCTCTTTGTGCGCAAGAACCGCACCATTTTCGAACAGTCGTTGCTGCTCACGGGAAGGGCACAGGAAACGGTCCAGTTCGACTGCCTCCAGCAGCCGGCTTCCGGTGTTCCCCCGCTGCTTGCTGCCCCCCAGGCCAGGGCGGACGAAACAAAAGCCGTGGACCGCTCCTCGCTCTACGGTAAAAGTATTTTGGGCAGCAGTTCCTACTATGAGTTCTCGCCTGAGCAGATCGTTGACTGGGAAGCCATGATGCACGAGATGTCGAAGGAGGGGGTCAATGCACGTACCGAGCGCGGCCTGAATTGCGACTATGAATTGGAGTCGAAAGGGCCGTTCGAGATTACCTGGGTAGCGGGCAACTGTATGTCCTCTTCTCCCCATGTGCTTGGTTACTACTACCACTCGCCAGGAACTTACAGCGATATCCAGTATGTCGACGTCTCCGAAACCGAAATCTACGACTACATCGACGGCAAGGCCAAAGTACAGTACCAGATCGACAGTGAGGCCGCTGGACAATTTGGCCTCGAGGCCAGCCAATGGTACGATGCGAACTTCGACATGTACGACCGCTACGACGAAGAACCCACCGTGGTGGCACGCCGCGGCGACGATGCCTACAATGCCATGGCCGTCTTTGAACGCTACGCCGGCATCGGGGCGAACCATATTACAGCTGTTCGCGGCATCACCTTCACCGTAGATGTCCCCGTAGGGATGCGTGTCGGCTTTTACGACCGCTGGGACGGCATGTCAGCTCCCGAGCAGTATGACCGCTTGATGCGCCAGGGGGTGCGTCCCTACACGACCCGAGACAAGTTCAAGGGCTGCAGTTATTCGGCCGAGGGAATGAACACGGTGAACGATGAGGGCTGTTTCCGCAGCTTCATTGACCCGAAGGAACACGTGATGTGGATGGGCATGGAGAACGATTTCCGGGGCGGCGACCTTGACTGCAACGACGTGATCTTCGGCGTGACCACCAAGCTGGAAATCTATAAGCCCTCCATAGTGGAGCCCGACTTGAAGCCAAAGGCCGAGTACATCGACCAGCTCCCCTGGACCCTCGCCTTCGAGGACGTGGCCCGCAATGCCGATTTCGACTTCAACGATGCCGTCATCCTCCTCTACCCCGACTACGAAAAGGGAACCTGCCGCGTGAAGGTGGCTGCTGCGGGCTTGCCCACACGGATGTACCTCCACTACGACGGTCCCGAGGGCGACCAGAACCTTGGCGAAATCCACGAACTGCTCGGTGCGGCGGCCGACACGTACGTCAACACCAAGACTTCCATAGTCGGCGTGCCCTTCAAGGAACTGGAGGTGGCCTGGCCCGTCACCTACACGATGAATGAGGATGCCAAGCGCTTCACCATCGAGATTGTGCGCGGCACCTGCACCGACTGCTCCGACGTCATCACCCTTGCCGATGAGCCCGGGAAGATGCCCGAGGCCATGCTCATTGCGGGCAAGTGGCGATGGCCCATGGAGGGCAAGAGCGTACTCTCCGTCTACTCCCTCTATCCGCTTTGGGGAAAGGACTGTACCGTCATCAACTATTGGGGCTGGCACACTATGCCCAGTGTGAGCGGTGTGGTCAGCTATGACGAATAATAAAGTAAATAATCTCTCCATCACTTAATTAAATCACAAAACTTATGACTTGCTTAAAGAAAACACATTCATTCAGCACTGCGCTGAAGGGTGCAGCCTGTTTGCTTCTGATGGGCAGTCTGGCCTCTTGCAGCGAGGACCTCGGATTGTCCGGGGACAGCAATTCCGCATTCAAAGAGTGGAATGAGCTCGGTGCAGACCCCAGAAACACATGGATGACTTCGGTCAACGTACAGTTGGACATCACGGTAGAAAGGCCCTGCGAGATTACCGCCCAGACCATTCTGAAAGACCAAACGACCATCTTGGGCCAGAAGGATTTTGAAGGAAGCGGCGTGATGTTCGTCGACGTTCCCCAGAGCGACATAGCCAGCTTCGGCCTTGTCTACGACGACGGCATCGGCCCCAAGCAGTACCGCCGCATCGACCTCACCGGCGAGAACGACCAGGTGGTGCGCGTGAGCTTCACCTCTGAAGCGCCTTTGGCTGCGGCGCCCCTCATGATGGCCCCGGGCATCAAGTCGCAGCCCGCCGCCTCGCTCTGCGGCAACAGCGTGCTCACCGACTGCGGCTACCTCAACTTCGGTCCTTGGGCGTGGGAAGACATTGCTGCGGCCCTCACTGAGGGAGTCAATCCCAAGGACAAGCACGTTTCCCTTATCGACTACGAAATCATGGCCCGCGGCCAGGTTTCGCCTCAGGGCACGTTTGAAGCGCAGGAAACCGTCTACCTCTCCATGCTCTACGGCTACACGGGCACGACGAACAGTCGCGTGTTGGGCTATTATGTCCATTCGGCAGGCAATATGGCTGACATCGAGTTCCATGACATCACGGAAACCCTCACCTACGACTACATCAACGGCAAGGGCAAGGTGCAGTATCAGATCGACAACAATACCTCAACTTGGTACGATGCCAGCTTCTACTTCAAGGACGGAAACGGTTTGCCCGCAAAATCCGGAAAGCCTGAATCGGCGGGAGGTGACCGCGACAAGGACGACATCTACAACACCTACCTCGTTTCCGAGGCCTATGGCAAACGCGTCAGCGCCGTGCGCGGCCTCACCTTCGAGCTCGACATCCCGAAGGGAAAAGTGTTTGGCTTCTACCTCCGTACCGCCGATGCAATAGGCAACAGCCAAAAGAACACTCTGAAAGGTCTCGGCGTGCCTGATGAAAAATTGCCCAAGTACGCAGCCTGCTACACCAATGCGGGCATGAACCCCGGTACCAACAACTACCGCAGTGCCTTGGCCATCTACGACAACTTCACCTTCATGGGCTTGGACGACAATGTCAATGGCGGCGACTACGACTGCAACGACGTCACCTTTGCCCTCTCCAACGTCCGCGGTGAAAAGCTGCGACCGCAGTTTACGGAGGAAACGCTCAACAGCCCTTGGAACCAGGGTACTATCCAAAAGGATCCTATTTACTCCAATCCGCCCGCCGACCCCACCGTACCCTCCACGGGTACTGGCACGGAGGAAGGCGGAAGCAGCACAGAAACCGGGACGGAATACCTCCAGAACTGGACCCTCGCCTACGAAAACGGCGGCACCGCCCTCGACTTCGACTTCAACGACGTGGTGCTCCAAGTAACGCCCAACACCAAGAACCACACTGCCACGGTCTACCTGATGGCTGCCGGTGCAAAACGCAAAACGGAAATCTATTATGACGGACAGAACCTCGGCGAAATCCACCAGCTCTTCCATGTTGGAGAAAAGGAAATGGTCAATACGCTCAACGCTGATCCCGACCACGATCCCGTCCTCCTCAGCGAGAGCCTCAGCTGGCCCGAGGGCACCACGATGGATAATGGCCGCCACAACTTCTGGCTCCGTGTCTACAACGAAGACGGCACCCACGTCGATATCCGCAGCAACGAGAATCTTGGACCAAACAACGATATCCCGCAGGCCCTCTGCGTGGCCGGCGAGTGGCATTGGCCCTTGGAGACTGAGCGCGTCTACAAAGCCTATCCCGTCCTCACGGAATGGGCACGAAACATCAACGACAAGGCGGCCTGGAACTGGCATGCACAGCCCGACAACAAGAAGACCGTGAAGCCCAAGAAGCCCGGAAAGAAGTAAGTGCCCCCTCCTCCCGCACCTTTGCGGAGACATCCCCCAAGCGGGCTTTCGATGGAAAACAAACCATCGGAAGCCCGCTTCCTTGGTTGCCAGAAGTCCCGGTTTTATGCCTCCTTTTCGAGGCAAGATAGTTTTCTTTTATGGAAGCATAGTTTTAGGCGTTTCAACCCGTTTAGAGTGCCGATGATACCCCAAGCGATAGCCCTGTCGTCTCCCAGTGTACCGTCGCCTCTCATCGAACATTTGCGACCATTCGCGGTAATTTACGTTCCGATAGGGAAGAAAAGTCAACCAGCCAAGGACATGCAGCGATATGCAGCGATGCCAACAAAGCTGATGAATTAGTGAAAGAATAGAGCCTGCCTCAAATTAAGTTGTTATATTTGCAGGGTGGCCAGTGGGCCATAGCTTGACATCTAACCTAATTATCCAATACTAACAACCGTAAATTATGAAAAAGCAGAATTTCTTCAGGCACATGGTCCTTGGTGTGGCCGTGGTACTGCTGGCTTGTTTGGCATCGTGTTCCGATACGCCCAAATATGCACGCGTGATTGCCAAGGATGCCCACTTGGTGGCAAGTATCAATGTGAAGCAAATGGCCGAAAAGGCCCAGGGCGACCAGGGCCAGAAGGTGAACGAGGCTTTGCTGAAGCAGTTGGAACAGCAGGGTTTCTCGGCCGAGCTCCAGAGCAAGGCCAAGGCGATAGTGGAAGATCCCGCCGAGGCCGGCATTGACCTGCGCAAGCCTGTGCTCGTGTTTGTCGAGAACGTGGAGGAAGAGACCGGCGGTCTGGTGGCTGCCTTGCATGATGCCGACAAGTTTGCCGAACTGTGTAACGCCATGGCCAAACAGGACGGAATGGAAACCGTGAAGCAAGAGGGTGACGTGCGTACGTTGGCCTTAGATGACCAGGTGGCTGTGGCCTTCAATGACGATATGCTGCTGTTGTATGTCGAAAACAAGCACGGCGATGTCCTGGCCGAGGCCAAGCGCAGACTCTCGGCCGAAGATGCGCAGGGCGTGCTGGAACGCGACGACTTCAAGCAGATGTGTAAGGCCACATCGGACGCGCAGCTGCTACTATCGGGCAAGATGATTAAGGAAGGTTCGAGCGATGCCGACAAATTTAAGGAACTTCTTCCCGCCGACGTGAAGCCCGAAGACTTCAGCGTGCTGGTTGAGCTCAACAGCGAGAAGGGACAGTTGGTGCTTTCGGCCCAGCTCATCAGCCTGACCGATGCGGCCCAGAAGGCAGTCGAAAAGTGTGGTGACGCGATGGGCAGCATCCGGGGCGACCTGCTGGACTATGTGCCTGCCTCATCCCTCTTCGTGCTGAGTACCAACCTGAAGGGTAGCGGACTGAACGACCTGTTGCTGCCTGCGCTGAAAAAGCAGGGGAATCTGTCGACCGAACAGGAACAGCTGGCCGAAAAGGTCATGAAGTCGCTCGAGGGCGATGCCGTGCTGTCGGTCAACTCGTTCGACCTGAGCCAGGGTCCCGAGGTGTTCCTCATTGCGAAGGTAGACGACGAGAAGCAGATGAAGGAGGCTGTTGCCAAGTTGGGTGGAGCTGCGCTCGAAGAGGTAGAGCCCGGCCAGTATTCCATGCAGGGCAACACCTATCTCGGTGTAAAGAACGGCATGTTCTATGTCAGCTCGAAGCAGCCCGTGCTCTCGATGACCAAGCCCAAGGAAGCAGTCGACGCTTCCCGCTTCGAAGGCAACCTGCTCTGTGGCGAGCTGAACGTGAAGGGTCTTATGGCCAATCCGCTCCTGCAGTCCATGACGCAGGCGAACAGCAACGCACGCATGGCTGCCCCGTTGCTGAAGGAAATCGACAAGCTGGACTATGTGGTGGTAGACCGCGACAAGGTGGAGCTGCGCTTGCAGCTCGAAAAGGCGGACAAGAACCCCTTGCAGCTCTTGGTCGAAGAGGCTTGCAAGCTGTAGCGGCCTCTATGGGGACAGGTGGCGGAGGCTCTCTATGAGTCTCTCTATCGCCCTCTTTCGTCCCTTCCGCTATACGCTCTCCGACTGCCTGCAAAATAGAAGTATATCTTCTTCAGCCGAGAAGTATATCTTCTACCGCCGATGAAGTATATCTTCTACCGCCGATGAAGTATATCTTCTCTTGGCGAGCCAGACAATGGCGCATCATCGCCACCGGTAACAGAGTTTATCATTGGCTGCGTTCGGGGGCCGACATTTCGGGCCCGGGACGCAGCCAATCCTATGACAATCGACAGACCTTGCTCAACCATGAAGTTGGTGTTCAAACTACTATATCGCCAAGTCAGCATAGGGCAGATGCTCGGCTTCTTCTTGGCCAATTTGTTGGGACTGTGCATTGTGGTGTGCGGTTTCCAGTTCTTTCGCGACGTTCGTCCCGTGCTCGGTGCGGGCGACAGCTTCATGAAGAAGCAGGTGGCCGTGGTGACCCGTCGTGTGAGTGCCCTGCATACGCTGGGCGTGCAGCGGGCCGGTTTCGCGTCGCAGCAGGTGGCGGACCTGGCTCGCCAGCCCTTTGCGGCCGATGTGGCCCCCTTTGTGCCAGCCCGCTTCGAGGTGTACGCCTCGGTGCGTGTGGGCGGCTCCTTGGGCATGGGCACCGAAATGTTTCTGGAGTCGTTGCCCGACCGCTATATCGATGCCGACCTTTCGCGCTGGCACTACACGGCTGGCAGCGACACCCTGCCCGTCATACTCCCCCGCAGCTACCTCAACCTCTACAACTTCGGGTTTGCACAGGCACGCGGACTGCCGGCACTGACCGAAGGGATGGTGAGCCTGGTAGGCGTGGACTTTGTGTTGGGCGGCACGGCAGGACAAATGCGCATGAAGGGCCGCGTGGTGGCATTCTCCAACACGCTCAATACCATCCTTGTGCCGCAGTCGTTCATGGACTATGCCAATGCCAGGCTCTGTCCTGAGGGCACCGATACCCCTTCGCGCCTGGCGGTGGAACTGGCCCAGCCGGCCGACGAACGCTTTGCGCGCTATCTCGAAGAACATGGGTTGGAAGCAGAGGCTTCGGCAGCCGATGGCGGGCGGGCAGCCTGGTTTCTGCGGCTGACTGCCACGCTGGTCATGGGTGTGGGCGTAGTCATTTGCGCCCTGGCCTTCTACGTGTTGCTGCTCAGCATCTTCCTGTTGCTACAGAAGCACACGGAGCGCATCCGCACCTTGCTGCTGATGGGTTATGCTCCGGCTCAGGTGGCCCTGCCGTTCCATGTGTTGAGCCTGGGGCTGCATCTGTTGTCGGCCTTGATTGCAGTGGCCGGGCTGTTCTGGCTGCGTGCGCAGTGGGTGCCGACGATACAGTCGCTCTACCCGCGTTGGGATGCTCCGTCCGTCTTTCCCTCCTTGTTGCTGCTGGCCGTGCTGTTGGTCGTAACGGCCGCCTTACACTTCGGGGCCGTGAGGCGCAGGGTGCGCGGATAGACACGGGTTAGTTCATGAGTGATAGGGTTATGAGTGATGAGGTTATGAGGTTATAATATTACTCACGTTTCGCAAGTTGAATCAGAGAATAAGCGCATGCGTCCAAGGCACGCCCCGAGAGGGATACAAGCGTTCAATGAGCGGGCTGAAAGCCCAACAAGCGCTTAGCCCAGGGCATCGCCCTGGGTAGATATGAAGCGATAAAGTTCGCCCTGAAAGGGCAAAAGCGTTGGAATACACGGGTTTTGTATCCATGCTTTTGCCCTTTCAGGGCGCAATAGCGGCGGCTAATCTACCCAGGGCGCTGACTTCGTCTTCCTCCTCCTCGCTCGGTATAGCTGGAGCAAGCTCCGCTATACGCTCGCTCCTTCGTCGGTTGCCCTGGGCTATGCGCTTACTGGGCCTTCAGCCCGCTCCTTAAACGCTTGTCAGGTGCAAGTGAACACTTGCGAAACTCGAATTGCACAGTCATTATAGCCTTATGACTCTCACGACCTAAGAAGGCAACCTCATGTCCTCGGTAATGGTCCGGCTGGGAAGAGAAGTTTCAAAGACCACAAAAAGTGGAAAAACCTTCCACGCGACTGGAGATGCTGTCGGTTGGCATCTCTGCGCGGCGGAAGGTTTTTCCACTCTTTTTTCGTTGGCTCGCCGGCCACTGCCTGTTGAAAAATGATTTGTACATCTTGAAATGAGTAATTAAAAGGTTGTTTCTTCGTGATCAGGTCAGCCCGCAGCAGTGCAGGCCGGTGTTGCTTTGGTTTGACGCTGCAAAGGTCTGCACGTCAGGTTACAAGACCACGAACCTCCTATTACTCTTATGTAAAGAAACGGTGAACGGCGTGGCGGACAAGGGGCAGCCTACGGTTCTATGTCGAAGTAGAGCGTGTCGCCGTCGGTGGTGCCCATGCCGTTGGTGGCATAGGTCGTCACGTAATAACGGCCGGGCTGCAAGGTGTCGGTCATCGCCGAGAATTCCCAGGCAGGTTCAGCTGTGACCGATTTGCGCAAAGTCTCGTTGCCGTAGTGGAAACCACACTCGGTGAGGCTGCTGTTGGGCGAAGAGGTGACCACACCGCGCAGTTCGGCCCGGCATCCAGAAGGGATGGCGTCGAGCGTCTGTACGGTGGGGGCAAAAGGCTGTTCGCCGCTGCGGTCTTCGCCGCAGGAGAGGCACAGGCCCAGGCATGAAAGGGTCAGGAAGGGGTGAAGCAGGTGTTTCATAAGGAGGATGGGTGAAGCGTGAGGTGGAGCATGGTGCGGGTGTGTGGTGTGACGGCGGCCCGCTGGTCGATGCGTTCGCCGACTAACCAGAGAATGCCGCGCTCGTCGCAGAGGACCAGGGCCGCCATCTTGTCCAGACGCGAGCGGTGGCGGCCCGTGAGATAGTCGCTGACAAGCTGGCTGCCCTTCAGCCCGAAGGGGCGGAAGCGGTCGGCTGTAACGACGGAACGCACGGTGAGCGCGCCCTGTATGGCGGCGACGTCGATACAGGCCGTGTGGGCTGTGCGTTGAATGAGCTGTGTGGCATCAGTGCCTGCCTCCACTGTCAATAAGGCCGTGTGCAGGTGGCGGCAGTCATCGAGCCGTATGCAACCATCGGCACAGGGCACGGCGGTCGGAGCTATGGGGACTGGCACGGGGCCCAGCAGCAGGTGGGTGTGGCTGCGTGTGAGCAGCCATTCGCCGCTCTGGATCACGCCGCCTGTAGGCAGGGCCAGGGCCTGTCGGGTCTGTGCGGGCGTGAAGCCGTAGCCGCCCAGCCATTCGTGGAGCAGCGTCTCGGGAGCTGGAGCCTGGTGCAGTCCCGCCCAGTCCATGCGCAGGGTGCGATGCGCGGGGTCGGCCTGGACCAGTTCCCTTTGCAGGCAGTCCAGCCCTAACCGGTAGATGCTTTCGGCCTCGGACAGCCGGCGCGCCGTGTCACAGAGTGTCTGTGCTACGTTCGGGTTGAGCTGTTGCAACAGGGGCAGCACCTCGTGGCGAATGAGGTTTCGCCTGTAGTGCGTGTCGCTGTTGCTGCTGTCGGTCACGTAGTCCTGTCCCCGTTCGGCCAGAAACCGCAGGATGTCGGCGCGCGACCAGTCCAACAGCGGGCGCACCACGCGGCCCTGCTCCCGGCTCATGCCGGTCAGTCCGTGCAGCCCGCTGCCACGCACCAGGTTCAGCAGCAGCGTTTCGGCCTGGTCGTCGCGGTGGTGTGCGACCCCCACTTCGGGGTAGCCGAACTCCCGGCACAGCGCGTCGAACCACGTGTAGCGCAGACGTCGTGCAGCCATTTCGATGCTTTCGCCCGTGCGTGCCGCTTCGCTCCGTGTGTCGAAGTGAGCCACATGGAGCCGGATGTCCAGTTCGTGGCAGAGCTTCCGCACGAAGGCTTCGTCGCGGTCGCTTTCGGCACCGCGCAGGTGGAAGTTGCAGTGGGCGGCGGCCTCGGCGCGGCCTTCGTCGTGCATCTTCAGCAACAGGGCCACCGAGTCAGCCCCTCCGCTTAGGGCAATGAGCATGGTTGTAAGGGGACAATGGTGAGAGAAATCCGTTTCAGGTTGAATGCGGAGGCCAGTCGGCCCGTTGGCCGAATGACCGCAGCCCTTCATCCAAGCGTAGACCCGGAACTCTAAACTATAAACTCTAAACTCTCAACTATAGACTATAGACTTTCAACTATAGACTTTCAACTATAGACTTTCAACTATAGACTTTCAACTATAAACTCTCAACTCTAGACTCTCAACTTTCAATAAGCAATATCGACAGCCATTCCGGCAGCTTCGACCAGCCGTCCGATGCGTTGCAGTTCGTCGGGCGTGGCTTTCAGCAGGTCGGGTGCAGGCGTTTCGCGGTCAATGGTATACACCATGACCCGTTCGGGACGGATGCGTTTCAGCACCTCTATCCAGGGCAGCACGTAGTCGTCGGTCGTGTTGTCCACGCTTTCGCCTTCAAACGTGCCCTTCATGAAGAGCGTCTGTATGGTGACGTGGCCTTGGAAGTCGCATAAGGCCTGTATGACCGCCTCCAAGTCGTAGGCTCCTGTGGGCCGGTCCACGAGGTGGATGTAGCGGGCCGACACCGTGTCTAACTTCTGTATGTTGTTGTCAATGCGTCGCAGTGCCTGATGGACGGCAGGCTTGGTACACATTGTGGCATTGCTCAGGACCGTGACCCGTGCGTTCGGGCAATGGCGGTTGCGCAAGGCGATGGTGTCGTCGATGATGCCGGCAAAGTCAGGGTGGGCCGTAGGTTCCCCGTTGCCGGCAAAGGTGAGCACGTCGGGCACAGTGCCTTCGGCCTGCATGAGGAGCAGTTGCGCCTCGAGTGCAGCTGCCACTTCGGCGCGCGTGGGGCGCTTCAGGTGCGGGCGGTGGTTGCAGTTGAAGCCACACTCGCAGTAGATGCAGTCGAACGTGCAGAGCTTTCCGTCGGCAGGCATGAGGTTGATGCCCAGTGAGATGCCTAACCGTCGGCTGCGTATAGGCCCGAAGATGGGCGAGGGAAACACGATGCCCTTGTGTTCCTTGTTTTCAGGATAACCGTTTGCCATGGTGTGAGAGGGTTTTGAGGGGGAGTCTTGTCGATGAGGTTCTATAGGAGGTCTCTTAACCAAAAAAGAGACTTCCACCTGGGTGGCAGCCTCTTTTATGGGGTTTGTTTTCTTGCAGGATGCTTGGCAGCGCCTTAATCGTTCTTGACAGCACCGCGCTTTTCCTTGATGCGGGCCTTCTTGCCGGTGAGGGCACGGAGGTAGTAGAGTTTGGCGCGACGCACCTTGCCCACCTTGTTTACTTCGATGCTTTCGATGTTGGGTGACTCGAGCGGGAAAATACGTTCTACGCCGACAGAGCCCGACATCTTGCGCACGGTGAAGCGCTTCTTCTCCTGGTGGCCGTTGATTTTGATGACAACACCGCGGTACAGCTGGATACGCTCCTTGTTGCCTTCGACGATTTTGTATGCCACAGTAATGGTGTCACCAGCCTTGAACTTGGGGTGCTGCTTACCGGTGGCAAAAGCTTCCTCAGCAATTTTAATTAAATCTGCCATTGGTTGATGGATAATTAAAGTATTGTTGTCCGTCCCGCCCCAGCTTAACGGGGAACACTGCATCCCGACAGCGGCTGGGGGGAAAAGCGGTGCAAAAGTAGAACTATTTTGCCTATTGGCCAAAGAACTCTTCGAAAAAATAGTGCGTGCCCGGCCGGAAGCCGCCGCTTGGAGCCGGCTGTGGCGGTTTGTCGAAGGCCGGCCGCAGCGGTCGGGAGGTGTCTCAGCGATACAGACCACAGCCGAGGGCGGCACAGGTGCTTACAGCCCGAGGGCGTAGAGCTCGGCGGCGGCCAGATAGGCATCGCGTTCGGCTTCGAGCCAGGCGGTGCGGGCGGAATAGTAGAAGGAGCATTCCAGCAGGTAGTCGAGCAGGGAAATCTGGCCGGACTGGAGCGCGCGTTGGAGCAGTTGCGTGTTCTGGGTGGCCAGCAGACCCTGATGGAGCTCGTCGGCCACCTGGAGCAGGCGGCGTGTGGTCTGGCTGAGCTGTAGCTGGCTGGCGCCGGCCTGCTGCTGGATGTCGGCCAGATTGAGCTGCGTGGCCAGCAGTTCGGCCTTGCGGCGGCGCACTTCGGCCCGTCCGTTGCCCCACAACGGTAGACTCAGGCCCAGGCTCAGGCCACTATAGTTGTTCTGGCGGATGTACTCGCCCTGGAAGCCCACATTGAAGGTGGGCCATTGCTGGGTCTGGGCCAGTTTCAGCTCTGCCTGGGCTTGGCTGACGGCCGCTTCGGCTCCCTCTACGGCTGCCGGACGGACAGCTGTGGGCGTCGTGCCTGCGAGACACAGCTCCCGGGCTGGCAGGGAGTAGAGCGTGTCGGCGCAGTGCAGGGGTTGCCCGCCGTTGAGCGTGCGGAGCCGGGCCAGCACCGTCTCGCGCTCGTCGCAGGCCCGTTGGCGGTCGGCCTTGGCCATGGCGACATTGAGCCGTGCCTTGTTCAGCTCCAGTTCCGTGAGCGCTCCCTGTTCGAGCTTCTTCTGGCAGAGCTGTTCCACCTGAGAGGCCAGGCTGAGCCTGGAGTCCAGCTCGGCCAACGTGCGGTTGGCGTGTATCAGCAGTACGAGCTGCTGCAGGGCTTCGCCCAACACCACCCGGCGCGTTTCGCGGTACTGCGAGGCTGCTGTGCGGTCGGCTGCCTCGGCCAGCAGCTGGCGCCGCTTGGTGAGTACACCCCAGTCGAGCGACTGGGTGAGCGACACGTTGGTGCGGCCCGGCACGCCCTTGGGAGAACCTACGAGATAGGCCACCTCGGCTTCGGGGTCGGGCAGGCGGGTGTCAGTACGGTTGGCCGCTTCGGCTGCCTGGCGGCCGGCCTGCGCCGCGCGCAGGGTAGGGTTGTTGCGGGCAATGGTGTCGAGCAGGGCCAGCGACTGGCCATGCAGCGTGGCCGACAGCGACCACAGCACGGCCCAGAGCCACAGCCGGCCCAGCCGTCGGCCTACACCTATTATATATATATAAGGAGTGGAGGGGAGAATCATTTGAGTCATCATTTCGTTTCGTTTTCGGGAATGAGTGAATGGGGCTGCGCCTTCTTGAAGCTACGTGTGGAGCAGAACACCACGGGCACCACAACCAGGTTGAGCAGCGTGCTGGTGAGCAGCCCGCCCAGCATGACCTGGGCCATGGGACTCTGAATCTCGTTGCCCGGAAGGTCGCTGCCCAAAGCCAAGGGAATGAGGGCCAAGGCCGACGAGAGGGCTGTCATGACAATGGGCAGGAGACGGTCCTGTGAGCCTTGCAGTACACAGTCGCGGGACGCAAGTCCCGTGCGCGACAGCTCGTTGTAGCGGTCCACGAGCAGCATGCCGCCGCGCGTGGCAATGCCGAACAGCGAGATGAAGCCGATGAAGGCGGGGATGCTCAGCACCCCTCCGGTGAAGACCAGGGCCAGTACACCGCCAATGAGAGCCAGCGGCAGGTTGAGCAGCACCACCACCGCCTGACGCCAGGAGCGGAACTGCAAGTAGAGGAGCAGGTAGATTACCACGATGCTGACCACCGACAGGGCAAGCAGCAGGCGGGAGGCCGAGGCTTCGCTTTCGAACTGTCCGCCGTATTCGATGTGGTAGCCCTCAGGCAGCTGGACCTTCTCGCCGATGGCGCGCTGCATGTCGCTGACTACCGAACGCATGTCGCGGCCTTCGACATTGGCCGAGACCACCAGCTTGCGCTGGGCGTTTTCGCGGCTGATGGTGTTGGGCCCGGCGGTAGACACCACTTCGCACACCTCGCTGAGAGGCACCTTGCGGCCGGTCCCGGTGTCGATGAGCAGTTGGCGTATGCGGTCGGCGGTGGCCATGTCGTGTTCCGACATCCTCACTGTCAGGTCGTAGGTGCGTCCGGCATCCTGCACCTGGCTCACCACTTCGCCCCCGAGGGCGGCGTTGACATATTCGGCAAATTCGGGCAGGCTGATGCCGTAGCGTGCCAGCAGTGTGCGACGCGGCTTGAGGACCAGCTGCGGCCGCTCAATCTGTTGTTCCACATTGAGGTCGGCCACGCCTTCGATGGCGTGGGTGGCTTCCTTGATGCGCAGGCCGAGCTGGTGGAGCTGGGTGAGGTCGGGGCCGAACACCTTGACGGCAATGCCGGCCTTGGTGCCCGAGAGCATGGCGTCGATGCGGTGTGAAATGGGCTGGCCGATTTCGATGTTCACGCCGGGTAGCGTGGAGAGCTTCTGGCGGATGTCGGCCATGACCTCGGCCTTGCTGCGGTCGTGCAACACGAAGGGCACCTCAATCTCGCTGGAGTTTACGCCCAAGGCATGTTCGTCGAGTTCGGCACGTCCCGTCTTGCGCGCCACATGCTGCACCTCGGGCACCTGCAGCAGCAACTGTTCGGCGCGCAGGCCCATGCGGTCGCTTTCGTCGAGCGACACGCCGGGCAGCGTGCTGATGTTGACCGTGAAGCTGCCCTCATTGAACGGCGGCAGGAAGCTGCGGCCCAGCGTGAAGAAGAGGCCCACGGTGACCACCAACAAGGCGGCTGTCACGCCCAGCACCCAGCGGCCTGTATGGCCCAGCACGCGCTGCAGCAGGCGTTCGTAAGCCCGCTTCATGGCACGCACCCAGCGGGGCTCGACGGGCGCGGCAGCCTGGGTCTTGCCCTGCAGCAGGTAGCTGCACAGCACGGGAGTGAGCGTGAGGGCTACGAGGGTGGAGGCAAAGAGCGACACAATGAAGCTCACGCCGAGAGGGGCGAGCATGCGGCCTTCCAGTCCCGACAGGCAGAAGAGCGGCACGAAGCTGACCACGATGATGAGGGTGGAGTTGAGAATGGGCAGGCGCACCTCGCGCGAGGCATCGTAGATGACCTCAACGCTCCGCCGCCGCTGTCCTACAGGAAGCTGGGCGTTGAGGCGAAGCCGCTTGTAGACATTCTCTACGTCGACAATGGCATCGTCGACCAGCGACCCGATGGCGATGGCCATGCCGCCGATGCTCATGGTGTTGAGCGTGAGGCCCATGAGTTGCAGCACGAGCAGGGTGACCAGCAGGGATAGGGGGATGGTGACGAGCGAGATGAGCGTGGTGCGTGCGTTCATGAGGAAGATAAACAGCACGAGGACCACGAAGATGCCGCCCTCAACGAGCGACTTGCGGATGTTCGAGATGGAGGAGTCGATGAAGTCCTGCTGCCTGTAGAGCGAGGTGTTGACCTTCACGTCGGGCGGCAGGGCGGGCTTGAGCCGGCTGATGGCGGAGTCGAGGGCTTCGGTGAGTTCGAGGGTGCCTGTGGCCGGCTGCTTGGTGACAGTGAGCAGAACGGCGGGGTGGGCATCGACCGAGGCCGTGCCCATCTTGGGCTGCTTGGCCCCGATGACCAAATCGGCTATGTCGGCCAGCAGTACGGGCATGCCGTCGGGCGTGGTGGCCACGACAGCCTGTTCCAGTTCGTCGGTGCGCGAGGTGGCCACCACGCCGCGCACGATGTACTCGTTGCCATACTCATAGAGCACGCCGCCAGCCGCATTGCGGTTCATCTGACGGGTCGCTTCGAGCACCTGTGTCAGGCTGACCCCGAAGTGCTGCATGCGCTCCGGGTGTAGCCTCACCTGGTATTCGAGCACATCGCCGCCCAGCACGGTGACTTGGGCCACGCCGCCGGTGCTGAGCAGCCGGGGGCGCACGGTCCAGTCGGCCAGCGAACGGAGGTGGCCCATGGAGGTGGTGTCGGCGGTGAGTCCCACAAAGAGGACTTCTCCCATGATGCTGCTTTGTGGCCCGATGGTGGGGCTGCCTGCGCCTTGCGGCAGCTGGTCGCCGAGCGTGGCCAGCTTCTCGGCCACAATCTGGCGGTCGCGATACACGTCGGTGCCCCAGTCAAACTCGACCCATACCACCGAGAAGCCTGTGGTGGAGGAAGAGCGCACGCGGCGCACGCCAGTGGCGCCGTTGACTGCGGTCTCGATGGGAAAGGTGACTTGTCGCTCCACCTCTTCGGCGGCCATGCCCTGTGCTTCGGTCATGACCACCACGGTGGGCGCATTGAGGTCGGGAAACACGTCGACCTCCATCTTCCAGGCCGTCCAGCAGCCGATGGCCAACAGCAGTATGCTGAAGAACACCACCAACGGACGGTTGCGGAGTGAAAGGGAAATTATCTTGTTGAGCATACGGAGGAACTTAGAGGGTTAGGGGAGGGGAGATGGGAGGGAAAGGCAAACAGTCGGCCTCTACATCTTTCTGTGGCTGTAACTGTGGCCTTCCCCGCTCAATGCGAATGACCTTCGGGAATGACCGTCGCATTGGCGGCCAGACGCACCTGTACCGCTCCATGGCCCACCACCTGCTGGCCGGGCTTGAGGCCCGACAACACTTCGGTGCGGCGGCCGTCGGTCGCTCCGAGGGTCACCTCCTGTCGCATGTAGGTGTCGGGGTGTGTCTTGATGTAGACAAAGAACAGGCCCTGTGCTTCGGTGATGGCCTCGTTGGGCACGGTGATGACACCCTGGCGCGGAGTCCCCAGCAGGTAGACCTGGGCGAAGCTGCCCGACACGAGCTGTCCCTGGTTGGGCAGTTCGAAGGTGACGGGCACGTAGAAGTCGGCCGAACCGACCGTCCTGCCCCTCGACACTAAGCGGCCCCCCATGTCGCTCACCTTGTGGGCGGTGCCTGAAGGCTCGTAGGCCAGGCGGAAGGAGGCATCGCACACCTGCGGCAGCAGGCCGTAGTGGCGCTCGGGCACATCGGCACGCAGCTGCAGCCGGCGGCTCTGGGTCACGGTAGCCAAGGCCTGGCCGGCTTCCACATAGTCGCCGGGGCGCACCAGTACGTTCTTGACATAGCCCGCCAAGGGAGACTTCACCGCACGGGTCTGGGCGGCTGTGCCCAGGCTGCGGGCCGTGGCCTGCGCCATGTCGAATCGGCTGCGGGCCTCGTCGAGTTCGCGGGCTGAAATCACGCGGTCGGCTGCCAGCTTTTCGGCTCTGGCCAGCGACTTGCGGGCCGCCTCAAGTTCGGCCTGCGCCACAGCGGCCGGATTGCCGTTGGCCATGGGCGAGGCGTTGATGACAAAGAGTGTCTGGCCCTGTGTGACCGACGCACCGTCGGCCAGATTCGGGGTCGACTGCCTGACCATGCCGGCCATGGTGGCCGTGACAGTGGCTTCGTCACCCTGGGCAGGCAGAAGCCGTCCGGTGACTTCGACCACCTCGGCAAACTCGCCCGCCTTGACCGTAAAGAGCTGCAAGCCGGCCGCTTTGGCCTGGGCTTCGGTGAAGGTTATTTCGCCCTCATGGCTCTCGTGGTCCGAAGTGCCGAGTTGTTTTTCCTGGGGCTGGGATTGTTCATCCTGGGGCTGGACCCGTTCTGCGTGTCCCATGGCCTCGTGGTCGTGGTGTTCGGCCTCGTGGTCATGGCCGCTGTGGTCGTGGCCGTCGTGGCACGCGGCAAGGAGCATGGTCGCCGTGAGGGCCATGCTGAAAAGAGATATGGTTTTCATGAAAGTTGCTTTATGGTTGGATAGAAATGTGACAGGTTACGCCATAAAGCACGGCGGACCGCGCCGCCGCAGAGACCGGCCTGCACAGCCGGCGAGTAGGGGGATGCACCCCTTATTGTATATAGGTGTAGTGTTTGTCGGAAACAGCAGGGGGAGCAGCAGGGCCATGCAGCCGCCCAGCCAGAGCCAGAGAGTCGGCCATACGGCCTCGGCAGGCCGCACCGTGGGCGCATGGTGCGGGGTGAAGTCCACCGAGCAGCCTTGCGAAGGCTGGCAGGCGTGGTGGTCGTGGGCCGTGTGTTCGTCGTTGGCGTGGCCGTCGGTGTCGCATATCTCGATGACCCAGCAGGCCACCCCGCCGCCATCGTGATGGTGGTGGGGCAGCAGCACGACCATGAGCAACAGCACAATGGCACAGGCTACGCGGACTATAAGGCATCTGTTCTTCACGCCGCGAAAATACGCATAATTCGGCGTATAGGGTGTATGGAGCCGGGAAAATGCGCACTGCCCGGGCCGTGTGTAGTCGGAGGCTGAGGCTCAGGAGCGTCAGTTGGCTGACAGGGCGGAACGAGGTGTGACCTGGGCGCCTTTGATCGTTTCCTTCTGTAAATCAGGCGGTTGTCCCTTGTTTCGTTTGGTACGCTTCCGGGCTCGAAGTACCGCCTCTGCAAAAAAAATGCACTTTGCGAAGCATTTTCTTGCCGTTTTGTTTGCACAGTTCGAAGCTCTGCCATACCTTTGCGGTGTACTATTTAACTATAACACTAATACAATACAACAAACCATGTTACAGATCAGCGAAATAGACTTCAGTTACGGACGGCGCAAGGCCCCCGTGTTCGAACATTTCAGCCTGCATTTCTACCCCGGCCACATATACGGTCTGTTGGGCAAGAACGGAACAGGCAAGAGCACCCTGCTCTACCTGATGAGCGGTTTGCTGCGCCAGCAGGCGGGCATCGTGCGCTTTGAAGGCACCGACGTGAGGCTGCGCCGCCCCGAGGTGTTGCAGGAGATGTTTCTCGTGCCCGAAGAGATCGATTTGCCCCACGTCAGCATGGAGCGCTACGTAGAGCTCAACGCCTGCTTCTATCCGCGCTTCGACTATGAGGTGCTGATGCGCTGCATGAACGACTTCGACCTCGACCCGAAGGCCAAGTTGGACAGCCTGTCGATGGGGCAGAAGAAGAAAGCCTTCATGTGTTTCGCGCTGGCCACCGGGTGTCGGCTGCTGCTGATGGACGAGCCGACCAACGGGCTCGACATCCCCTCGAAGAGCATCTTCCGCCAGGTGGTGGCACGCCACATTACCGATGACCGCACACTGGTCGTGTCGACCCATCAGGTGAACGACGTGGCGATGCTCCTGGACCATGTGGTGATGCTCCAAGGCACGCATCTGCTGCTCAACCGTTCGGTGGCCGACATCTGTGCCGCCGTGCGCTGCGAAGAGCGTGCCCTGAACGAGCCTACCGACGATGCCCTGTTCGTACAGAACAGCCTGCAAGGCCACGCCGTGGTGGTGGAGAACAACGACCCCGACGATGAGACACCGCTGAATCTCGAACTCCTCTTCTGCTGTGCCGAAGCCGGCAAACTGCCCCTTTGTCTTACCTGCTAAAACCTATCCTTGAAAATGAAGAACTTCAGTCTGAAACGCATGGCACAGGTGATGCGCATCACCTCCTGCCAAAACTACAAATGGTTTCTCAACCTCAGTGTAGCCTATCTCTTGGCCCACTTTGTAGGCCAGGCCCTGATATTCTATACAGTGTGCAGGAGTCCGGTGGTCGAAGAATGGTACATCGACAGCCGGATGCACAGTGCCACCGGTGCCTTCGTCATGATTAGCGTCTTCCTCATTCTGGGCGGCATCTCCTTCACGTTCGAGGTGTTGAAGGAGAAGAACAAGCGCATAGCCATCCTGATGCTGCCCGCGAGCAATGCGGAGAAATTCGTGGCGCGTCTGCTGCTCTGCACGGTCGGTGTGTGGCTGCTCAACGCGGTGTGCGTCCTGCTGGGCGACGGCCTGCGGCAGCTCATCTTCCTCTGGTCGGAAAATCCGTTGGGCTCGGCCCTGCCCTCCCTTTGGGAGTTCCTCGTGGACCGGGGCACGGCCTTCGTACAGGTGATGGATGCCCCCTTCACTGCTGGCCATAACCCGGGATGGTGGGAGGCGGTGTTCGCCTTGGCCTCATCCTTCATGACCTACAGCTTCTTCCTGCTCGGTTCAGCCGTATTCCGCAAGCAGGCTTTCATCCTGACGGGTCTGTGCGGCGTAGCCATCACGATGGCCGTAGCTTATGTGGCCGGCATGGTGGCCGGGCTGTTCGAATACAGCTATACACCAGAAGAAGTCAATGAGTTCCTGGTCAACGTAGTCCCCGTGATGACCATCGCAGAGTTTCTGCTGGGAGTAGGCTTTGTCTGGCTGAGCTACCGTCTGTTTGCCCGCATGACCGTCGTGAGGCGCAAGCTCTTCTAAACTTTGCAGCACCATGCACCATTCACCAATTCCCATCCCATGACATTCAAAGAAGGACAACCCATCTACGCCCAGATAGCCGACCGTCTGAGCGATGAAATACTCAACGGCACCTATGCCCCCGACAGCCGCGTGCCCGGTGTGCGGGAGTATGCCGCCCTGCTCGAAGTGAACGTAAACACTGCCGTCAAGGCATACGAGCTGCTGGCGCGCCGCGAAGTCATCTACCAGAAGCGCGGCATGGGCTACTTCGTGGCGACCAACGCGCCCGAAATCATCCGCACGGAGCGACGCAGCTACTTTTGCGAACACGCCATGCCCCAGTTCTTTGCACAGATGAAGCTGCTGGGCATCAGTGTCGACGAAATGAGCGAAGCCTACCGCCGCTTCATGGAGTCACACCCCAACGCGCTGGCCGTGGCCGCTGTGTGGGCAGCCACACTCACTGCCGGTCTGTAGACGGAAGGGCAGACCTAAGAACAGTTTCTCACATCCCTATTACCATTATCTTATGAAGAAGTATCTCGAAATACTCGTGGCCATTGCCATCTTCCTCATTCTGCTACCCATTGGTCTGAACGCGCAGGCCCAAGTGGTGCCGCGCGACACGACCCGCACCCTGGGCGAAGCCGGTGTAACAGCCTACCGCCCTGTGGCCAAACTCAAGGATGGAGCCTTGGTCACCACCATTGAGAACACGCCGCTCGCCAAGGCCGGTACCGCCGAGGACGTGCTGAAGCAGGTGCCCGGCATCGTCCAGAAGGGCGACCAGGACGGCACGCTCGAAGTGATCGGTAAGGGCCAGCCCATCATCTACATCAACGGCCGGCAGGTCCGAGACTACAACGAACTGAAACAGCTGCGCAGCGACGAGGTGAAGAGCGTCGAGGTGATTCAGACCCCCGGCGCAAAGTACGATGCCAACGTGGCCGCCGTGGTGCGCATACGCACGGTGCGCCGCAAGGGCGAAGGGTGGGGCATCGATGCCACCCAGGAGTACAGGCAGGGCAAGTATGCCGCCGACAACACGCGCCTGAAGGTGAACTACCGCAAGCAGGGACTCGACATCTTCGCTGCCGCAGGGCTGTCGGGAGGCAAGTACTACTGGGACTCACAGGCCGACCAGCATACCGTGACCCCCGACACCGTGTGGTACTTGCCCATGGGCCAGTATTCGAAGGGCAACCGGCTGAACGCTGACTATACGGCCGGTTTTAACTATGACCTGAACGAGAACCACTCGTTCGGCCTGCGCTACCAGGTGGGGCACAATATAAAAAGCGATGGGGACTTCAGCATTGACAGCCGCATACTGGCCAATGGGGAGTACTACGACCGCCTGGTGAATCACGGCTCGGAAAAGAACGATGCCGACCTGCAGCACGACCTCAACCTCTACTATGTGGGCAAGCTGGGCAAGGGAGAGCTGACCACCGACCTGAGCCTCTATGCCAACGGCGACAAGAAGACGAGCCAGACCAACGAAACGAGCGCAGAGTATGAGGACCGCAACTTCCCCTCGGTGAGCCGCACGCGCAACAGGCTCTGGGCCGGCAAGCTGGCCTATGAGTGGCCCTGGCTGGGCGGCAAGGTGTGTGTGGGCACACAGTACCAGCTGACCAACCGCCACGACAACTACTACATACCGCTCAACGACTTCGGCCTGAGTGCCTCGAAGACCAAGCAGCAGGAGCAGAACGTGGCCGGCTTCGTGCAGTGGAGCGGCCTGCTGGCCCGTCGCTACCAGCTGACGGCCGGACTGCGCTACGAACATGCCGTCTACGACTACTGGATGAACGGACAGCGCGAAGCTGACCAGTCGCCTACCTACGACAACCTCTTCCCCTCGCTCTCGGTGGCTACAGCCATCGGACAGGGACGCAAGGCCTGGCAGCTGATGTGCTCATACACGGCCAAGACGCAGCGGCCTCATTACAGCCAGCTGTCGAACAAGGTGACCTACGGCAACCGCTTCCTTCTGCAGAGCGGTAACCCGAACCTGAAGCCCACCGTAATCCATTCGGTGAACCTGACCATGGTTCACGGCATGGTTCAGGCAGTGGCCATGGTGGACCACTACAAGGACGGCATCCTGTTCTGGGGAAGGTCCATACCCGAGCGGCCTTCGGTCACGAAGATGTCCTTCCTCAACAAGTCATACACACAGATGCAGGGCATCCTGACACTGGCCCCGCGCTTCAAGTACTGGCAGCCCAATTTCACGGCCGTCTACACCCAGACCTTCTGTGAACTGCCCGTAGTGGGCGGCGTGCGCAAGTTCAACAACCCGCTCTTCACGTTCGTCACCTCACAAGTCTTCAAGTTGCCGGCCCACATTGACGTGACGGCCGTCTACCGCTTCCAGTCGAAGGGCAACTACCAGAATGTGAAGCTGGACAGGCTGACCCACTACACCGAGCTCTATGCTTCGCGTGCCTTCTTCGGCGACGCGCTCACCGTGACTGTGGGCGGTCAGGATTTGCTCCACAACATCAAGGGCTCCACGCTCATCTACATGGAGAACTCCCGCTTCTTGCAGTCTGGCCAGGGCGACACGCGGCAGTTCTACGTCAAGCTGCACTACAAACTCAACGCTATGCGCGACAAATATCGCGGCAAGAGTGCCGCCGAGGATGTCATCAAGCGCCTGTAGTCTGATGCGCTCCGATAACCTGCGCCCGTCCTGAAGCTTTGGGATGGGCGCAGATTGCTATATGCTCGGCTACTATCGACGGTTGGGAGGGCGGGCTTCCAGCCCGCTTAAACACATATAGGCGGGCTGGAAGCCCGCCCTCCCAGTGCACC
>CAMBOH010000006.1 GCA_945869305.1 uncultured bacterium | reverse complement strand
CGCTCGGCATAATCCAAGCAAGCTTGGCTTCTGCTCTCACTTGCACGAAAGTTCTTTGAGACTTTCGGCTGCGCTCGGCATAATCCAAGCAAGCTTGGCTTCTGCTCTCACTTGCACGAAAGTTCTTTGAGACTTTCGGCTGCGCTCGGCATAATCCAAGCAAGCTTGGCTTCTGCTCTCACTTGCACGAAAGTTCTCGCCATGGCAAAGCTCAAACAAGTTTGGCTTTGCTCATCTGGCTTAACGAAAACGTTTCCATTTATCCGGCAGTAATTCCCGGTACTTACTTAATGGTGTTCTTGGTGGTAGCGCTGCTGCTTTGTTTATTACATCAGATATATATTCAAAGAAGTTAATACCTTGTAGTCTGCATGAGCATGCCAGCGAATAGAACATGGCTGCCCGTTTGGCACCAGTATGCGACCCGAAGAAAAGTGAGTTTCTTCGGGATAATAACGACAGGGATAGCAAACATCCAGCCTGCTATGAGATTCAGGCGGACAAGATGTCTGCTCTCCCAGTTGTATGCACTACCGTTCGCTGGAATAAGCCCTGCTTGTTATACGAAAAAAAAAAACGGAGTCTGTACTTTACAGAGCCACCAGGATAGTTGTGTGCTGGAGAGTTTTACCGGACAGCAACATCCCGCAAGAAGCAGCGGGCCAGCATCCATGCGCCCCGACCTCCGACACGTACATAGCAGCTAATCGCGAAACATAGCAGGCGGACCAGCTTAGGGTGGGGGCACTGTCCGCACACATCCTTGGCCCACTGGCGGAGCTTCCCGGCCTCGTCTGCACTGCCTTCACGCTGAAGCTGAGCAGCCACAATGCCGGCACGGACAGCCAGTGCTGCAAGCCATTCGCCACGGGCTGACACAAGTCGGCGTACGGCCTCAAATGCAGACAACAGCTGGGGGAGTGTATGGCTGAATCCGCTGCCTGTCAGGCTGTCGGGATGTTGTTGGATACGGTGCCATGAACCAGGCAGCCACACGACCCGCGGACGGCTGAGCAGCAGGCGTATGCCCAATTCCCAATCATTCCATTTCGTCAGTTCTGTGTTCCAGGCTCCTACTTGGCATAGCAGCTTCGTGCGCACAAAGAGGCCCTGCGTGGCCAACTGGGCTGTGAGTATCTGGTCGCGCACGGAACTGTTGCGCTGTACAGCCCTGCGCCGCATGGTGCCATCGGGAAAGGTCATGACGGTGGCGGCGGCAATGATGTCGGCCCGCGGATGGGCTGCCAGGGTCTTCACTGCCTGTTCGAAAAAGCGGGGCGAGAGTTCATCATCCGAATCAAAAAAATAGACCCACTCGGTCTCCACCAGCTTCAGCGCGGCATTGCGGGCGAAACAGGCACCAGGCTGCGCTTCGCTGACCAGACTGATGTTCCAGTCCGGATGGGCTTGGGCAAAGTTGCGGCACACCAGCGCCGACCCATCCGTACTGCCATTGTCTACCAGCAGCACGTGGTGCGGACGACAGGTGCATGCCAGCAGGCTTTGGAGTGTGGCAGGCAACCACCGCTCGCGATTATGATAGGGGATGATGAGTGAGAACATACACTATGCCTTTAAACATTTGCCACAAGGAGGTGACACGGGTGGAAAGCCGCAGGCGGGGCTGTGTAAAGGCGTACTTGAGGCAGCGAAGGGCTGCACCCCATGGACCGTGCATGACGCACAGCACGCCCCCCTTGCCTCGCTGCACGGCCGGCGACTGCGCGAAGCGGGTGCCTGTCGAAGCCGCATCGGTCATAACAAAAGGCAGCGGTTCGTACCACACGCTTTGACCCGTTGCGGCAAGTTGGTGGATGAACACTTCCTCTTCGCCGCAACCCAGATATGTTCCGAGCCCAAAGCGGGTGTCGAAGGCGGGAAGCATGGCCTTGCGCCGCAAGGCCAGCTCGTAGGATGCCACATAGGTGCCTCGAGGACGCGCGCTGTATTCGTAGGCATGGGGCGGATAGTTGCGCAAAGGCCGACCTGCATAGTCAGCGGCTTGTAGCTGCAAGGCAGCGGCATCGGGATGCAGGCTGATAGCGTGGCGCAGGTGTTGCAGGCTTTGCGGGGTATAGCGGTTGTCGTCGTCGGCAATGACCAACCAGTCGCCCTCGGCGTGTTGCAGCGCAAAGTTGCGGTTGCGCGAAAGGCCGCTGCCTGTATGGGGCAAGACGCGCAAATCGCCACGCTGCTTCCATGTGGCAGGAAGGGGCGGCTGGCCGGCATGTGTCTGCTGCCAGGCTACCAGGTATTGCACCTCGGGCAGGGGGGGGAGCAGCAGGCCGTCGACCTCACGGATGCCCTCGTCGAGCGTGCACACGAGGATTTCTATGGTCATGGGGTGTTTGAAGTAAAAGTTGATGAGGATGTCCGCTCCGCAGAGAGGATTGTCGCACGGACGACCGTTGCGGGCCTATATGCCTTTTCAACCCTAAAACCGGGAAGTGCGGACGGAACGCACTGGCTTCACACCCTGCCAGTGCGCTTCATGTAGCGTATGCCTTCGACCAGATGGCGCATCATGGGCAGGAAGTGGCAGTAGCCCCTGCGCGCACTGTCGAGTGCGAATTTGAAGCATATCCACCAGGCACTGGCGTGGTAGCGGTAGTAGGCAATGGCTCCCCGGCTGCGCTGTACGCCTGCATCGACATAGACCAACGACTTCTTCAGCATCGTGCTGGTCTCCACTATCTTTTCGGGAAAATAATGCATGCGCAGGCGGGCACGCAGGGCATCTTCCATCCACACCTCCTCCTCGCCACAGGTGAGGAACTGCGTGCCAAGTCCGAATCGTTCGTCAAAGCGAATCCGGCCCTGAACCTTCGTACGACGACACACCATTTCGAGTGCCGAAATGGAGTACTGGCTGGGCATGGCCAACACCTCAAACGGCTGTTCGGGATAGTTCTTCAGGGGCTTGCCCGTGTAGGTCGAAGCGCAGAAGAAAGCTACATCCAACTGGTCATGCTCCTCGAACACCCGGGTCACAATGGACGGGGTTTCGGGTAGGAGGCGGGCATCGTCGTCGGCATACATGACCAGGTCGGCCGTGGCCTTGTCGAGTGCCAGGTTGCGGTTGGCCGAGAGTCCCTGGCCTTTATATTTATAGATGGTGACGTCGGTGCGCGTGGACAGACACGAGGGTATGAGGTCGAGATAACGCTCATCGGTATACTGGTAGGAGACAATATACCTGACGTTCTCTTGTTGGGGGAGCAGCACGTCCTGAACACGTACTATTCCTTTGTTTAGCGAACAAATGAGTATGTCGAGTGTCATGAGGAGCTATAAAAAGTTTATGGTTTGACAGAGCGCTACGCACTCCACTGATTGATTGCATCGCAGATATGGCTGACCTCGTCGGCCGTCAGAAGGGGCGATATGGGGAGGCTCAACTCCTGCACAGCCCAGCACAGGGCGTTGGGATGCGGGTCGGTGGGGTTGGCGATGTAGGGCTGTAAGGCCGGCTGCTGAGACAGCGCGCGCGGATAATGGATCAGCGTCTCCACACCCCGTGCCGCCAAGTGGCGGGCCAGCTCATCGCGATGCGCACACCGCAGGGGGTAGATGTGGAACACGCTGCGCGCCGTATCGCCCTGATAGGGCTTGACCACATGAGGCGAACGGAGGCCCTCGGCGTACTGCCGGGCCACTGCGCGCCGTGCCTCGTTGTCGGCATCCAACCGTGCCAGCTTGACGCGCAAGGCTGCTGCCTGCACCTCGTCCAAGCGGCTGTTGACTCCCAACACGTCATGGCGGTACTTCACTTGGGCACCATAATTGGCCAGCGTGCGCACCCGACGGGCCAGGTCGTCGTCGTCGGTCACGACGGCTCCTCCGTTGCCCAGTGCACCGAGGTTCTTGCCGGGATAGAAGCTGAAGGCCGCCGCTTGTCCCCAGCAGCCCACGCGCTTGCCGCCAACTTCGGCACCATGGGCCTGTGCGGCATCTTCGAGCACAGCAAGTCCATGCTGTCCGGCCCAGTCACACAGTGCGGGCATGTCGGCTGGATGTCCGTAGAGGTGTACGGGTATCACAGCCCTGGTTCTGGCGGTACGCACCTTTTCGGCATGCGCTACCGTGAGCAGCGCATTGTCGTCGACCTCGGCCAACACGGGCACCAAACCCGCCAACACCACAGCCTCGGCTGTGGCCACAAAGGTCATGTCAGGCACTATCACCTCAGCGCGGTCCGGCCAATGATACAAACCGGCCATGGCGCGCAGGGCCAGTGTCAGCGCGTCGAGCCCGCTGCCCACACCCACACAATGGGAAGCTCCCAACCAACGGGCATACTCGTCTTCGAAAGCCTTACACGCTTCGCCCAGCAAATACCAACCGCTCTGCACCACGCGCTGCACGGCTTGGGAAAGCTGTGGTTCGAAGCTGGCATTGATAGCCTGTAGAGGGAGAAAGGGTATCATGGCGGGATAAGAGGGAGTGAGGAGGTTTGTCGTACGGGGAGCGCAGGGAGAAGGCTGATCTCACGACAACCCGATAATATACGTATCATAACACACGGCGCGGGCACCAAAGCCCTCCTTCTGGAAGGCAAGTCCTTCGTTGAGCCAGCGGCCTCCCTGTTCGGTCGATATGCCAAAGTCCAGGTATTCCGTACCGGGTGCTTCGCACTGCAGCCAACGGGGCAAACCGGCCAGCAGCCAGTCGAGTGCCGAAACGCAGCAGCCCTCGTCGCTTGCGGAAATATACTGCACGTGTGCCACGCGGCTACAAAGAAAGACCATACACCCGGCCAGGAGCTGCGGCTCTGCCGCGTGGGAGGCGGCGGTGCCAAACACAGTGAGCAACCTTATCTCACGCGGGAACCGGCTGCACAGCAACTGCAATTCAGAGAGCGTGTGTACGGGATGGAGGCCGTGCCGCTTGTGGAGCACCTCGTCGAGCATCTGCCAGAAAGCCGGCAGGTGGCGTACACTGTCACTGAAAAGCGGCTGCGACTGTTGTGAACGGAGAAACCTGTTCACCTTGCGGCGACGCAGTTCGGACAGCCTGTAGGGGGCATCCAGCCTGATGGCAGCCGAGAGCGTGCGCGCACAGAGTTGTCCGTCCAGACGGAAAACGGCGTACAAGTCCTCCTCAGCGGGATAGCGGTGGTAGATGTGCGGCATAGGCTTGTATACCCACGTTGTGTAGCCACAGGCGTGATAGTGGTCGGCACATAGAGCCATCAGCTGCACCACTTGGGCAGCAGTGGCATCGGGCATAAGCAGCAGGCCGCCATAAGTCAGCCCTGCGTGTGACACCACCTGTGTGGGGGCGTCCGGATTTTCGCAGGCTGGCAACAGGGCCGCGACCTTACCCTTGGCATTCAGCAGCAGGAGGGAACGGTCGGAAAAGCGCGCACTATGGTAGTCCATGAAGTCGCGCTTGAGCAGGAAGGAGGACTGGCGCACCTCATCGACGGCACTGTCCCACGCTGATTTCCATTCCGGGCCGTAAGGTTTTACCACAACTTCCATACATGTAATAGAATAGGTGTAGTCACCGTTTCACTGAAACTGGGAGGAGGGCAGGGCAGAGGCCTTGCAGCCAAGCCCTACCGAAGGGCAGCCAGCCATTCCTCACGGGTTTCAAGATAGCCGTCCTTGTCGTAGCCGCCCGATGCCATGCACAGGCAGACCGCTCCCGGCGTGAAGTCGAACAGCTCGCACCACACCATGGGGGGCACGACGAGTCCCTTCTGGGGCGAATCGAGCAAGGCGGTAAACGACAGCCCGCACCCATTGTCAACCTTCACCTTAAAGCTTCCGTGTACGCACACCAAAGCCTCATAGCAGGTCTGGTGGGCATGATTGCCGCGCGTCGCACCTTGCGGAACATCGGTAATCCAGAACACACGGTCCACGCGGAATGGCAGCGGGCTGTGCGCGCTGTTCTGCTCGACTGTCAGTACGCCGCGCGCATCGCTGAAGCTGTCAAAGTCGATGGTCAAGGTTTCGGGTTGCAGGTCTTGGGTCATGAATTTATATTTGCTTTAGTGCAAATGTAGTCATTTCTTTCAATGTACAAACAGAAGAGGGCAGAACCGAGGCTATCTCGATTGAAAATTGAAAGGTTTAAAGTTTACAGGATGCTCACAGAGCGAATGAGAACTACGTTTATGGCATCTTGACAAACCTTCAACCCCTCAACCTTCAATTAAAACAGTGGTCTACGAACCTTCGGCTTATTTCCTTATACGCCCTTACTTGGCCGGTGCCTCAGGTTCTTCATCGGCACGGCGCAACACGACCGCCGTGCGTGCAGGCAGGTAGAGCTTGAGCCAGCCCTTTCCGTCGCGCTTGAGCAGCGGGTCGAAGTTGGTGAAGTGGCGCACGCTGTCATCGGCCAGGCCGTTACCGCCAAAGGCAGGGTCATCGGTGTTGAGCACCACGTCGTATGCCCCCTCGGGTACCATGAAGCCATAGCCCTCATAGGAACGTACAGGCGAGAAGTTGAATACGAATACGAGCGGTCCGCGGGCAAAGGCCAGAATCTGGTCACCGTCGTTGTGCCAGATTTCCTGAACGGGCAATTTGCGGATGTCGGGGAAGCTGCGCAGCAGGTGGAGCATACGGCTGTCGAAGTCGCCGAGCTGGTGGTAGCACAGCTCCTTGTTGTCCACCAGGTTCCACTGGCGGCGGGCATACTTATAGCTCCAGCCGTTACCTTCGCGCGGGAAGTCAATCCATTCGGGATGGCCGAACTCGTTGCCCATGAAGTTGAGATAGCCGCCATTGATGGTCGAGGCGGTGACCAGACGAATCATCTTGTGGAGGGCCATACCGCGGTGGACAGTGCCGTTTTCGTCACCTTTGCGGAAGTGCCAATACATGTCGGCGTCGATGAGGCGGAAGATGATGGTCTTGTCGCCCACCAGTGCCTGGTCGTGGCTTTCGCAGTAGGAAATGGTGCGTTCGTCGGCGCGGCGGTTGGTAATTTCCCAGAAGATGGAAGAGGGCTTCCAGTCCTCATCGCGGCACTCCTTGATGGTCTTTATCCAGTAGTCGGGCACGTTCATGGCCATGCGGTAGTCGAAGCCGTAGCCGCCGTCCTTGAAGGGAGCGGCCAGACCGGGCATACCGCTCACCTCTTCGGCAATGGTGATTGCACTGGGCTTTACCTCGTGGATGAGCAGGTTGGCCAGTGTGAGGTAGCAGACCGCGTTGTCGTCCTGATGGCCGTTGAAGTAATCGCCGTAGCCGCAGAAGGCCTCGCCGAGTCCGTGGCTGTAATAGAGCATGGAGGTCACACCGTCGAAGCGGAAACCGTCGAAGTTGAACTCCGTGAGCCAGTACTTGCAGTTGGAGAGGAGGAAGTGGATCACCTCGTTCTTGCCATAGTCAAAGCAGAGGCTGTCCCAGGCGGAGTGCTCGCGCCGTCCGCCGGGATAGAAGAACTGGTCGGGGTCGCCAGCATAGTTGCCGAGGCCTTCGATTTCGTTCTTCACAGCATGACTGTGAACAAGGTCCATGATGACCGTGATGCCGGCCTGATGGGCCTCGTCGATGAGCTGTTTGAGTTCATCGGGAGTGCCGAAACGGCTGGAGGGCGCAAAGAAGGAGCTGACGTGATAGCCGAAACTGCCGTAGTAGGGGTGTTCGGCAATGGCCATAATCTGTATGCAGTTGTAGCCGTCGGCAATGACGCGGGGCAGCACCTTCTCGCGGAACTCGTTGTATGTGCCCACCTTCTCTTCGTCCTGTGCCATACCAATGTGGCACTCGTAGATGAAGAGCGGTGCCTTCTTGGGCTTGAAGTTGGGCTTCTTCCATTCGTAGGGCTGTTCGGGAGCCCACACCTGTGCACTGAAGATTTTTGTCTCATCGTCCTGCACCACGCGGCGGCACCACGCCGGCACACGTTCGCCTTGTCCTCCCTGCCAGTGCATGGAGAGCTTGTAGAGGTCGAGGTGCTTGAGTGCGCGCAAGGGGAGTTTCAGCTCCCAGTTTCCGGTTCCTTCTACGCGTTTGAAGGCATACTGGGCCTCTTCTTTCCAGCCGTTGAAGTCTCCGATGAGGTAGATGGCTGTGGCGTTGGGTGCCCATTCGCGCATCACCCATTGGCGGGCAGTGCGGTGCAGGCCGAAGTAGAGGTGGCCGTCGGCAAATTCAGAGAGCTTGCCTTTGCCTGCCGAGAGCTCGTTGAGCTTATAGAGGGCATGGTCGTGCCGCCCCTGTATCGCCCCCTCGAAGGGTTCAAGCCAAGGGTCGTTCTGGACCAGTTTGATGTGTTTGGGGGCTGCGGCCTTGCGGGGAGCGCGTTTGGCTGCCGGTTTGGCGGCTGCAGCCTTCTTTTCTGCTTTCTGTTTCATGGTTGTAGATTTATTTGAGGGGATATTGCTGCTTGAATGGGACTGGCTGCCTGTCGACTTGCTTCAGGCGGCCGGGAATGGCTGCGGAGCACAGGAGGGAGCAGGGCGGACGTTCATCCTTACTGTACCACACGGCCATTGGAGTATTCACCCTTCTTCACGACATTGCCGTTGGCGTCATACTCCACATACTTGCCGTGCTTCTGCCCGTTGCTGTATACGCAGTCGATGCGGGTACCGTCAGCGCGCACTTCGACCGACTTGCCGTCGCGCTTTCCTTCGCGGAATGTTCCCTTGAAACGACCTCCGGCCGCATAGCGCAGGGTGCCTTCGCCGTCCATGTGGTTGTTCTTCCATTCGCCGTTGTACTCGTCGCCGTTCTTCCACTTGTACACACCGCGGCCGTGCATCATGTTGTTCTTCCATTGTCCGGTATAGGTAGCCACACCTTTCCACTGGAAGGTGCCGTGGCCGCTCTGTTCACCGTGGAGGAACTGTCCGATATAGCTGTCGCCGTTGGCAAAGCGGAACGTGCCCTCGCCGGTACGTTCGCCCATGACATACTGCCCTTCGTAGACATCACCGTTGCGGAACTTATAGATGCCGCGTCCGTCCAGCATGTCATTCTTCCACTCGCCGGTATAGGAGTCGCCGTCGGCATAAACATAGGTGCCTCGTCCGTTGCGCTGGTTGTTCACCCAGTTGCCCTCATAGCGCGAACCGTCGTTCCAGTCAAACACGCCCTTGCCGTTCTTCTGGTTGTCGGCCCATTCGCCTTTGTAGTAGGCCCCGTTCTTATAGGTATAGGTGCCCTTTCCGTTGCGCTGGTCATCCTTCCAACTGCCTTCGTACACGTCGCCGTTGTAGTAGTACATGATGCCGTGGCCCTCCTTCTGGTTTCTGAACCACAGTCCGACATAGCGATTGTTGTTCACGGCATAGAACGTGCCGCGTCCGTTCCGCTCGTTCTTGGTCCAGTTTCCTTCGTAGCGCGAACCGTCGGCTGCGGTAAAGATGCCTTCGCCGTGACGCATTCCTTTGACAAACGAGCCTTCGTAGGTGTCGCCGTTGCTATATTGCACGCGGCCTTTTCCGCCGGGCTTGCCCGAAACGAGTTCGCCGGTATATATGCCACCGTCCTTGAGGGTGCACGAGCCGACCACCATCTTCTGGGCATGTGCCTGAAGCAGAGTGGCGGCCATTAGGGTGGAGAATAAGATTTCTTTCAGCATGTTGGAGTTTTGGGTGAGTAAGCTCATTGGGCATTCCATAAGATCGGATTGGGATAAGATGGGCTGCGCCTGGCGGAATATTCCAGCAGGTCTTTGCCGGTCCTTCCGGTTCACAACCTATATAACAAGATGGGCTGCGCCCGGCAATGAAGGTGATGGAGCTTGGGGCGAACCTGGCTTCATTGCTCTCACTTGCACAATCTTGCGGAACACCCTTAAGTGATATGCAAAGAGTTGTCACAGACACCCGTCCGCGCAGTGCGGAGAAGTCTGTCCGTAGGGGAAACGAATAGGGGAGCGGGCAGGAGCTACACTGTCCGCGAGGCGCAGAAGGCCTCGGCGCGCTGTAGGTCGGCAGGCGTGTCGATGCCGATGGTTTCGACTTCAGTATAGCCCACCTTGATGTTCAATCCTGCCTGCAGCCAGCGCAGCTGTTCCAGGCTCTCGCACTGTTCGAGCTCCCCTTGAGGCAAACGGGCAATGCGCTGCAGGACAGGGGCACGGTAGGCATACAGCCCGATGTGCTTCAGGTAGGTGTGGCGCGCTGCCCACTCCGTTTCAGGAATGCCGCGCAGGTAGGGTATGACACTGCGCGAGAAGTAAAGCGCATGGTCCTGCTGGTCGACCACCACCTTCGGGCTGTTCGGGTTGCTCAGTTCCTCAAACGAAGCTTTCGGGCCAAAAGGCTTGACCAGGGTGGCTATTTCGGTCGAATCGTCCTCGAAGCATTGCATCACGGCCTGTAACTGTGAGGTATCAATGAAGGGCTCGTCGCCCTGCACGTTGACCACTACGTCAGCCTTCGACTGCAGCCGCTCGTAGGCTTCGAGGCAACGGTCTGTTCCGCTGCGGTGTGAAGTAGAGGTGAGCACAGCGCGGCCTCCGAAGGCTTCGACAGCCTGCTGTATGCGGGTGTCGTCGGTAGCCACACACACATCAGGGAAGACTGCTGCCGTGCGTTCGTACACGTGCTGTATGATAGGCTTTCCAGCCAACTTCACCAGCGGTTTGCCAGGGAAGCGGGTAGAGGCATAGCGTGCGGGAATAAGTGCGATGAATTGCATAGGTAGAATATGATCTGGAGTGAATCAGTCAAAATATTTTTCAGCAGCGCGGTTGTTCGAGGGTTGTTCGCTTGGGGCAGGTTCAGCACGTTGCTGCTCGCCGCCTTCAGCCTCGGCTGCTGCTTCTTCCGGCTCGTCCTGCTCATCAGGCAACCGGTGCGGCTGCATGGATGCGGGTCGCTCGAAATCGATGTCAGTGGTATAGGGCAAGGACTTGTCGGCATACACTCTGCGCATGTAGAGTGCCCAGATAGGCAGGGCCGAGGACGAACCTTGGCCAATGGCTGTCGCGTTGAAGTGGATGTCGCGTTCATCACCTCCCACCCATACAGCGGTAACAAGCTGGGGCACACAACCCACGAACCAACCGTCGGAGTTGGTGTTTGTGGTACCCGTCTTGCCGGCAATGGGGTGCGTCATGTTATAGGCCGAACGGAGCCTGCGGCCCGTTCCGTGGTCTATTACAGCCTTCATCATGTCGATCATGTTGTAGGCCGTTTCTTCGCTATAGACCTCGTTGGTCCGCGGTGAAAACTCGGCCAGCACGTTACCCTCGCCATCTTCAATGCGAGTCACGAGCAGCGGTGCACGGCGAATGCCTTTCTGCACAAAAGCCGTGTAGGCCGATGCCAGCTCGGCGGGCGTTATGTCACAAGTGCCCAGACAGAGGGGCAGGGAAGGATACATGTTGTGGTTTGCCACGCCCAGATCCTGCAGGTCACGCACGAGCCCCTGGCCTGAGGGGTCAATCTGATACATCAGCTCGGCCGTCACCCAGTTGTTCGACTGGCTCAATCCCCACTTCAGGGTGACCATCGTGCCATAACGTGCCCGGCTTCCGTTGCGCGGCGACCAGCCTCCGTAATTGTGCTGCACGTTCAGGATCGTGGTGTTGGGCGTCATGCCCCCCTGCAAGCCCATGGCATAGACAAAGGGCTTCATGGTCGAACCGATCTGGCGGCGACCCACCATGGCCATGTCATACTGGAAGTGGGCAAAGTCCATTCCGCCAACATATGCCTTGACCTGACCTGTCTGCGGGTCAATCGACACGAGTGCCGAACGCAGGAACTTCTTGTAGTAGAGGATAGAGTCTATGGGAGTCATCAGGGTGTCGACATCGCCGTGCCAGCTGAATACAGTCATGGGCACCTTGGCGTGGAAGGACTTTCTGATTTCCTCATCGGTCGCACCGGCACGTTTCAACGCCTTGTAGCGGTCGCTCTGCTTCATGGCCTTCTCTATGCGCCTTTTCACGTCCGAAGGCTTCAGGTCCGCACTGTAGGGAAAGTTGGGCGAGCTGCGGCGTTCGGCCTCGAAGAGCGGTTGCAGCTTGCCCGCCAGATGACGGCGCACGGCCTCTTCGGCATAACGCTGCATGCGCGTGTCGATGGTCGTATATATCTTGAGACCGTCGGTATAGATGTCATAGTCAGACCCGTCGCGCTTGTGGTTCTTCTTACACCAACCGTAGAGCGGGTCCGTCTCCCACTTCAGCGAATCCTCGTAATACTGCTGCCGCTGCCAGTCGCGGTATTTGCTGCGGTCGGGCTTGCCGGCCATCATGATGCGGCGCAGGTATTCGCGCACATAGGCTCCGATGCCCTCCTTGTGGTCCACGCGGTGAAAGTTCAGCTTGAGCGGTTCCTCGCTCAGGCGGCTGCATTCCTCTTCGCTGAGCGTTCCGGCCTTCACCATCTGCGACAACACCACGTTGCGGCGCTGCCTGCACCTTTCGGGTTCGCGCACGGGATTATAATAGGAGGGGTTCTTCACCATTCCCACCAGCGTGGCACACTCGTTCAACGTCAAGTCCTTGGGAGCTTTTCCGAAATATACGTTTGCCGCAGTCTTGATGCCCACGGCATTGTGGAGGAAGTCGAAATAGTTCAGGTAAAGTGTCAGGATTTCCTCCTTGGTGTAGTGTCTCTCCAGTTCTACGGCAATGACCCATTCAATCGGCTTCTGCATGAGTCGCTGCATGGTCGTCTCGGCTGTTTCCGAATAGAGCTGCTTGGCCAGCTGTTGGGTGATGGTGCTGCCGCCGCCTGCTTCGCGGTGTCCCATGATGCCGCGCTTCACCACTGCACGCATCAGGGCGCGCGAGTCGATGCCCGAATGTTCATAGAAGCGCACGTCCTCAGTGGCGACCAGCGCATCAAACAGGGCCGGAGCAATGCTGTCATATCCCACAAACACGCGGTTCTCGTTTCTCGACCACGTGCCCATCAGCCTGCCGTCGGCACTGATTACCTGTGAGGCATACCGGCTGATAGGACTTTGCAGTTCGGCTATGGGAGGCATGTATCCTATCCACCCCATTTCAATACCGATAACCCATGCCAGCACGCAGCAAATTACTGCGGCGTAGGCTGTCCATAGTATTTTTATAAGTCTTTTTCTCATGACTTGTCCGAAGCGTTATGTGTGATTTCCGGCTACGCTCATTGGCCCGAAAATGCGGCTACACCCTGCATGGAGGGATGCGGCCGGCCTATTGGCTCTGCAAACATACGGAAAACTGTTCAAATAGCTGCGCTGCAAGCCAAAAAACGCAACACGGGCACGCATTATTCGGCACTTGCACACCGAAAACGTGGCTTTTCTTTTGTCGGTTGTCGGGCTTGCCGTAATTTTGCAGCCACAAAGAACAGGCCGGACGGCTTGCCGCGTGCATTCAATGGTGATGCAGGAGGAAAGTCCGGGCAGCACAGAGCAATCCGCTTCTTAACGGGAAGTTGTCCGCAAGGGTAAATCAGTGCAGAAGAAAACAACCGCCCCCTGGCCTTCACGCCAGCCTGGCCGCTCCGGGCCGGGCCTCACAGAGAAGGCAGGGGGTAAGGGTGAGAAGGTGAGGCAAGAGCTCACCAGCCGCATGGCGACATGCGGGCTGTGCACATCGGATGCTGAAAGTTCATGTATACCGGCGTCACAAGGGCTGCTCGTCCGAGTTGCCTTGCCCTGTTGCAGGCGCACACGCCGGAGGGTAGAACGATACAACGCTGTGGTGACACAGCGTGCGGATAAATGGCAGGCGCAGCGTTCATCGCTGTCACAGAACCCGGCTTACAGTCCGACCTGTTCTTTTTCTTTTCTGTTCCGTATCGGAGGGATTCGCCGACTATTTGCAGAGTCAAATTTGTGCCAAAATACGATTCCTTATATTTTTCAGTGCTCTTAATTTGCGGGTAAAGACAATCTACACCCGTTGGCGGAAATAAGTTCGTGCGCACGCTCTCTGACGAATTTTGTTCTTTTATTTGAGGGATGATTATAGCAATGACATCCCGTCCTACATCCAGGTAGACGCCAATACCCTCCTACTGAACCTCAGATACGCAACGGGCAAACAAATGCAGGCTCAAAGAGACATATAGGTAGAAGGACACGAAATCTGCTTCATCGTGTTGGAATCTGCATCATTGGCACACAAATAAATCCAACGTTCTACTTGATTTTCACATTCGTCGGCCTCCTTCTTGAACAACGGGAGCTGGAGGTATATCATCCGCAGCTTGTCGGAAAACTGCTCCACCGTTCCCTTCTCCGCCAGAACGACATCCGTGCGGAACTGCTTCTTGAAGTCTATCGGTATGATGCTCATGAGGTGTGGAGACATCCAATGTGTCTACTCCAAGTCCTTCACTTCATCTATGGTTAGACCCGAATGACTCCGGGTCATAGAGTTCGGTCTACTCCAAGTCCTTCACTTCATCTATGGTTAGACCCGTAATCTCGGCTATCATGTCCCATGCCAATCCGTAAGCTTTCATCTTACGGGCATTTGCAATAATACCTTCCTGTATGCCCTTCTGTATACCTTCCTGTATGCCTTCTTCACGGCCTTCCATACGCGCACCTTCAATCACGCAGATGGTGTCGCGGTACTTCTTGAGTGCCTCGTCGTATTTCAGTCGCTCGGCATGGGTCATAGCACCCACATCGGCTATACTCTCCAGTTTCTTGAATACGGCACTCTGTGCCGCCCAAGGCAATCTGCTTAATGTCTCCATATTCTTCAACAAATAAATCCAACGTTCTACTTGATTTTCACATTCGTCGGCCTCCTTCTTGAACAACGGGAGCTGGAGGTATATCATCCGCAGCTTGTCGGAAAACTGCTCCACCGTTCCCTTCTCCGCCAGAACGACATCCGTGCGGAACTGCTTCTTGAAGTCTATCGGGGTGAAGTTCATGAAAGCCACCAAATAAACTGAAGCTATCTCATAGTTCCATGCCGAACCTCGCTCGCCCTGACGGGCTATGGATTCCGAAACATAATATATGCTCCTGTTCTTGAAGAATGGCTGCGACTTGTATTGCATCTCCACGATAATCTTCTCGCCCTCTTCTGTTTCGCAATAGATGTCGTAAATCAGCGACCTGTCTTCCTCAAACAGTGCGGGTTGCTCCTTGTCGAGAAAGGTCAGATTGTCGATATGCTTCTCTCCCTCGAACAGGCTGTTGAGAAAGTCGAGCAGCAGCGGTTTCGATAGTTCCTGTCCGAAGATTCTCTTGAAACCTATATCAGTGAAAGGATTGATGTATTTGGCCATATCTCACTTTTGTCCGCAAATGTATATAAAATCTGCGATATTCCACATCGGCATTAAAAAGAAATCATTTTCATTGCTGCCCAGCAAAGGCTTTACAATCTATTCATATGGCCAAGCAGGTTGGACTGAATTTAGTCCGATGATTCAAGCACTAACGGCTGGGAAAGCAGGTTATGTCCTGCTTGTTTTCAAATCACAGGTTTGAGCTGAATAGAAAGTATATTCTCCCTGCGCACCACCGCATCATACTGGCATGGCTATGTCGAATGCAGCCAACTGACGACAAACCGAATGCAGGACCAAACTTGATTGGTTTATGATGAGGAACGAAGGGTGAAGACAAGGTCTGTCTTATTTCTTCCTGTTTGCCTGTTCACCCCACTGCTGAGGGAACCAAGGCCAGGCTGAGCAGGGCAAAGAAGAGGGTGCAAAGCAGGATGAAGAGGAGCAACACACTGAGGTGGGTCAGCAGGGTCAGACCTACGGTCTTCGGCCAGCTGTAACCGAACAGATACTTGAAATCCCATATGAACAGGCCCAGCAGCAGCCAACCCGGAAGCGGATAAAAGAATGCTCCATCCTGCTCACCAAACACGAGGATGTACAGCAGGGACAGGACCATCAGCTGGCTGCTGATAAGCACTTGTATAAAGAAGTTCTCGGCCAAAGTGGTGTGCGGACGCTTCGGGGCACGACGAAATACGCACCACGTAGACAAGGTTACCAAAAGGTGGAGACAGAGCAGCGTGACGGGCTTGTGGCCATAGAACCAATCCAAGGTTTGGCTCAGGCCTTGGGCTGCCCCTTCGACCGACACCTTGCCAATGCCGAAATCGAATAGGGGTTTGTCCTTGCCTCGCTCGCTGAGTGCCTCGGCTATCTGTGTGGTTTCTTCCATATGGTTACCGCCTGCCGGTTCACCCGTCAAGATATGACCAAAGGAGGTGATGAGGGCATAAAACACGCACAACACAAAGAGCATCTTGACCGGCGGAAAATAGGGCATACGCTTGCCGTCCAGATAGTCGCCAATCATCTGGCCCGGACGGATGAGCAGATGCCATATGGTACGGGGCAAGCTCCGGCTTCCCATCCCCCACACATCGAGCGTGTTGGACAAGGCACTTTTCACCGTGAAGCGGCTGGTCTTGGCACTCTGTCCGCATTCGGGACAGTAATGGCCTTCATACTCTGTATGGCAGTTCAGACATCGCATAGGTCGTAAGGTTATAGGATGGAAAAGGATAGTGCAAGAGTAAGGAAAGAGTCTGGATTGCCCCAAGCTGTTCGCCACGTGGAGGCGAACATGTTCAAGGGGGCTGTGCCGGAATCAGTCGAGCATCAGGTCGCTCATCACGCTGTCACTGACAAAGAGACCGCTACGCGTGAGCCGCAACACCGTGCCGCACTGTACGAGACGCTGTGCACGGAGGTGCGGCAGGGCGCAGCGTGCTACCGTCTGGCGTACCGACAGGCCAAACTGCTGTTCCATGAGGGCCAGGTCGAGTCCGTCGGAAGTGCGCAGGGAGGTGAATGTGAACTCGTTGATGCGGTCGCGACGGGTGAGTTGCTCTGTTTCGTGCGGCACGTCAGAACCTGCTGCTTGGATATATCCATGCAGGTCGGGACTGTTGACACGGCGGCTGACCAGATCAAAGGAATGTGCTCCCGGACCTACTCCCAGATAGGGCACCCCCTGCCAATAACCCGAGTTATGGCGCGCACGGAAGCCGGGACGACAGAAGTTGGATATCTCATAGTGCTCAAAACCGGCAGCAGCAGTGGCATCGAGCAACACCTCGTATTGTGCCAGAAACAGCTCCTCGTCGGCCGGCTGCAACTGTCCGCGGTCTATCATGCGGCTCAACGGGGTGTGCGGCTCCACACTCAGGGCATAGGAGGACAGGTGGGTGACGGGCAGACTGAGCGCCTGCCGGCAGTCGCTGCGAAAGCTCTCCAACGTTTGTCCTGGCAAGCCGTAAATGAGGTCTATGCTGATATTGTCGATGCCGCCAGTCTGAAGGGTTTCGACGGCCTGTATGGCACGGGCTGCCGAATGACGACGATGGAGCATCTGCAACAACGTGTCGGAAAAACTTTGTACGCCCAAACTCACGCGATTGACACCGCAACTACGCAGGAGGGAGACCAATTCGGGGGTGATGTCATCGGGATTGGCCTCGAAGGTCACTTCGGCCTCCGGCAGCAGGGTGTAATGGCGGTGTATGACCTCGAGCAACGTTTCAATCTCCGACTCATGGAGCTGCGAAGGAGTTCCGCCCCCCCAATAGACCGACGACAAACAGGCAGTATGACCTGTACCACGCTGCTGACGGACACCTCTCCAATCATCTGGTGACAGTGCGGGAATCTCTCCGGAGGCTTGCAGCAAATAGTCCTTGCGCCACTCCAGTTCCCGACACAGCTGCCTGACAAAATCACGGCGCAGAGCAGCAGTGCCGGTAGTGGAGTAGAAGTCGCAGTAGATGCAACGACTTTGGCAAAAGGGAATGTGCAGATAGAGCATGGTTTCAGTCTTCACGCTTCAGCACAGGCAGATGGAGATGATATTTCACGGCCAGGAAACGGGTGAGCATGACCGAGGTGCCGCAAATAAGACCAGCCTGCACGTTGTCCAAGCCGACCTTATGACAGGTGTAGTACACCAGTCCGCCAATCACGCAGGCCAGGGCATAGATCTCCTTGCGGAAGATGAGCGGCACTTCGTTGATGAACACGTCGCGGAATACACCGCCACCCGCTCCGGTAAGGGTACCCATGATGATGGCAGTCCAGAAGGGGAAACCCGCACTGATGGTCTTTTCGATACCTGTCACAGTGAAGAGGGCCAGACCAATGGAGTCGAAAAGGAACCAGGTATTGTTTTGCCGCACCAGGAAACGGCGGAACACGATTACCCAGACCAGGGCGATGGCCGAACAGATGAGGTAGAAGGGGTTGGTCATCCAGAAGGGGGGCTGGCTGAGCAACAGGTCGCGCATGGTGCCGCCGCCAATGGCGGTGGTGACACCTACCACATAGGCACCGAACAGGTCAAATTGCTTGGCCGAAGCCAAACGTATGCCGGATATGGCGAAGGCCAACGTACCTATGAAGTCCAGGATTTGTACGAATGTTAACATAGAGGATAGGGAGTTTATCTGATTATGAGGTTCAGAGTCTGGAACCTAAAGTTGAAGCTTGAAGCTTAGAATTTGACATTAAAGTAAAAGCCGAAGTGTCAGGAAGCAAACATGAAAGGGAAAGCGTATGAATCAACGCCTTGGTCCTTTCAGGGCTTACCTTGAACACTTGTTTTACACATATCGGCTGGAGGACAATGTACTTATCCATAATAGAAGATATACTTCATCCGTGATAGAAGATATACTTCATCCGCGATAGAAGATATACTTCTCCGAAAAGCTGATACAATCTCCAGAAAGTAGACCATATGGCATGAGCGGCTCAGATGCCTTTCGGCATGAATGTCTGATTGAAGGCATAGCCCAAGGAGAAGGTTGCGACCGTCAGTTAACCACGCTGATGGGACTGCCAGTCTGGAAAGCACGGATGTTGTCGACCAATATGGCGAGGATGCGCCGGCGGGCCTCGATGGTGTCCCAGCCAATATGCGGAGTGATGTAACAGTTGGGGGCAGAGAGCAACGGACAGTCGGATGCTGGAGGTTCATGGGTCAGCACATCGGTGCAATATGCACCGAGCCGGTCCTGTTGCAGGGCTTCGGCCACCGCTTGTTCGTCGACCAATGCGCCACGTGCCGTATTGACCAGCACCAGACGAGGGTTGGAACGGGCCAGGAGGCTGGCATTGACAAAGCCTCGATTCTGCGCTGTGAGCGGACAGTTCAGACTGACGATGTCGCAGGTGGCAAAAGCATCCTCCAGACTGATTTTCTGCACCTCCGCAGGCAGTTCGTGATCTGCTTTGCTGCTTACGGCATAGAGCTTCATGCCGAAGGCCTGCATGATGCAGGCCACTGTGCGGCCAATGTTGCCGAAGCCGACAATGGCCATCCGCTTGCCAGCCAGTTCGACGCGGGGCTTTACGGTGTAACAGAAATCGGGGCTGTCGCTCCAGGCTCCGCGACGGTTCTGCTCGGCGTAGAAGCCCACTGAATCGAAGGCTTCAAGCAGCAGCGAAACGACCATCTGTGCCACCGAGAGGCTGGAGTAGCCCGCACAGTTGCACACGACAATGCCGTGTCGATGCGGTCGTAGCCGGTAGCTGCCACGCAGACCAGCTTCAAGGACTTGAGGGCTTCGAAATGGTCTGCAGTGAGACAGGTCTTGTTGACTATCAGCACCTCAGCCCCTGCAGCGCGTTGGAGCACTTCGTCGGGTTCGGTGCGGTCGTACACCGTAAGGTGTCCCAACGCTTCGAGCGGTTGCCAGGTGAGGTCACCGGGATTGATGGTGTATCCGTCTAGGAAAACGATGTTCATGGGATATGAAGAGTTGAAGAGTTTAAAAGTTTACCAGCTTGTTTTTCCCCTACACTTCATTGATCACACACGTGCCGTGCGTAGCGTCCGACATCCGACAAGCTGCCAATAGCGTCCGGCCGTGGAGCGATAGTATACCAAGACGTTATACTCGTTTTCGGTCTGATAGAAATCACCCTCTATGGGGGCGGTCTGCAGTCTGTCGGAGCTGTCACTGTCTACACACAGGTACTGGTAGTTATAGTAACCCAGCTTGAGCAGCAGGGCTGCTTCGTAACATTGTGTGTCATGGTTGTAGTGCATGAGATAGCGTTCGCGAAGGTCGGGGTGTGTCCAGTTGCCGTCGATGTAAACCTTTCGTCCTGTCTGGGGCAACATGTCGAGCGTGAAGTGGGTGAGCACATAATCGGCCTCATGGTCTGCCTCGGCGGCACCCGAAGCTCTCACGAACCAGCAGCCGTCGCGGTCTTCGTCGTAGAGATAATTCCTACGCGGGGCATCGGGCTGTAGTGTGTAATGGAAGTAAGGCTCAAACCAGCGCATACTCTCGCCGTGCATACCGGGATAGCGGGTGGATAGCATTTCCATTTTGCGATATTCATTGCCCGCCTTGAACAGCAGCCGGCGGTCGTGTTCCCACAACAGCGTGTTGCCACTTTGCGCCGTGGGTGCGGCACCACAGACAGCCGTGTCATAGCGACGGTTCTGCATGACAATGGTTTTCACTTCGCTCTCGGCATCGCGCAAGACCAAGCCGGCCATGTTCAGCTTGAGCGAAAGCTGCTGGTGTGACTCGTTCCAGTCCACTTCGGTATTGGTCGTACACGTTGCTTCTATGCCCACCTGCGTGTCGACCACCCCAAAGTAGGTTTTCACCACAGGTTCTGGCTCGCCTTCGTCATTGTCGGCAAAGACCGTCAGGAGATAGTTGCCCGAAAGCAGCGGACGCATGTGCCCGTTGGGCAGTGCTAAGCGATAATGCAGGTACTGCACGCTGGTGTTGATGCTGGGCTGGTAGTCGTCGATGACCTCGCTCTCGGCCACAGCATCCACGTAATCGCTCTCAAAGAGCTCGTCGGTTGGGTTGCCCTGCCAATCGCAATGGGTGATGCTGTAGGTGTAACGGCGGTAGGCGTGGGTGAGATCGTCAAACGAAACCTCCAGCTGGTCCGTTCCATCCAACCTGATGACAGGGAACTGCTCGGCATTGCCGTTGACCGTCAGCCGCAGAGAATGCAGGTGAGGGGCCAACAGCGTTGTGCGTGCCGGTTGTGCACAGAGAACAGCCGGCAACAGGCCAACGAGCAGGCAAAGCAACTTATAGGAAAGGTTCAAGATATATGAGGATTCGGGTTAAAGGTTCAGGTTAAAGCACTACAGGGTTTTCCTGCGCTAATTGAGCTTCACAATATAATCCACCTGCCCTCGGGGAGCCTGTGGCAAGGTAAGGGTGAGCGTGCGTTGCTTGCGGTCGAACCTGAAGGCAAGCTTCTCGCCCGTTAGCAGGGCTGTAGCTGACTTCACCTTCTCGTCGAGCGGCAGGGTGAGGGTGGAGGGCACGTTGTCGGTGAGCAGATGCAGGTAGATACTTCCCTCCCTGCGACTGCGGGTGCTGACGATGGTGTCGCCCATGCTGACCGGTCCGGCCACGGTGGCATAGATGCTTTCGCCGGCAGGACCGTTGAGCCATTCGCCCATTTCGCGCAAGCGGCTCAAGGCTGTTGCCGGCAATGCGCCGTTTGGCTGCGGACCGATGTTGAGCAGCAGGTTGGCTCCCTTCGAGGCTGTACGCACCAGAAGGCGAATCAGGGTAGGGGTGGACTTGTAGTTCTGGTCTTTTATCTTATAGCCCCACATGCCATTCATGGTTTCGCAGGTTTCGAGTGGCAGCGCACTGATGCTTTGTCCCGACAGCCCAGCCTTGTTCTCACCAGGCACATCGCGTTCGAACATCTGCATGTCTTCGCCTTCGAAGGGCGTCTGGTGGTGGTTGTTGCCGATGATGCAAGCGGGCTGGAGGCTGTGGATGAGGCGGTATTGTTCAGCCAGCTGCCAGTCGAAGGTCTGCGCGTCCTGGTCGTGGTCCCACATACCGTCGAACCAGATGCCGTCAATCCGGCCATAGCGGGTGAGCAACTCGGTAAGCTGCGCGTTCATGAAACGATAATAGGAAGGCCAGTCGGCCCGTGCGGGATCCTTGCCCGTGTTGCGCCCTGTACGTCCCATGGGATAATCGTCGCGAGTCCAGTCTATGTGGGAATAGTAGAGGTGAAGCCCTATCTGCTGCTCGTGGCAGGCGTCGGCCAACTGCTTCACTACGTCCTGTGCCCAGGGTGTGTGCATGATGTTGTAGTCCGAGCATCGGGTGTCCCACATGGAGAAGCCCTCATGGTGGCGCGACGTGAAACAGATGTAGCGGGCACCGGATGCCTTGATGGCCTGGACCCATTGCGTGGCATTGAAGGAATGAGGATAGAAGGCATCCATGGCCTTGGCATATTCGTGTCGGTCTATGCCTTCATTCTGCATGTACCATTCGCCTTGGGCAAAGAGGCTGTACAGCCCCCAGTGCAGGAAGATGCCGAAGCGGGCATCACTGAAGGCTTGCCGCGCCTCCAGGTTTTCAGGTGCGGGAACGTAGGAGGATGCTGCGGTCTGGGCTTCCAGACATCCAGCCCAGAGGCAGGACAGCAAGAGGAGTGTACCTGTTCGTTTCATAGTGTGCTGTGAATGCAAGGCGGAGTTGTCCGCCCGTTGAGCATGATTATAAACTCTTCAACTTCAAACTCTTCAACTTTAAACTATCGTAGAACCACACAAGGCATATTCAATGTGTAGCGCTAACGACTGGGAGAGCAGGCAAAGGTATGCTTTATACGAGAACAGCAGGCCCATAAGCCTGCTCTCCCGGCCAGCATCGCCTCTGGTTGGCTGGAAGACCCCCCCCATTTCCTCGGCCTTAGTAGAGGCTTCCTTGTTATTTTGGGGGGCCTTATCCCATAATCCATTACTTTATCCATTACTTTCGGCAAACCCGTCTACGACCCGATGCAGAGGCGGCGCAGGTCGTACATAGACCCGTTGTATATGTTCAGGTCGACCTTCTCCTTGATGCCGGGCAGTCGGCCGCAATCGGTGTGCTGCCAGAACTTCCAGCTACCCTTGTAGGTGAGCGAACGCACGTAATAATGGGCTATCCAGTAAGGGTAGCGTTTGAACTCAGGCGTGTTGAGGTAGTCGAGTTTGAACTTGTAGTTCGTGTAGAGAATGGGGGGCACGCCATAGCGCTTCTCAACCATATTGAGCCAGATGAGGGCAACCTTGCGCAACTGTTCGGGAGACAGACCGCCCGTTTCTTCAATATCGAGCACCGGAGGGAGGTCGCCTTCTTCGAGATGCACCTGCTTCAGGAAGTATCTGGCCTGCGCCTCGGCGGGTATGTTGGGCTTGAAGTAATGGTAGGCACCGCGCAGGAAGCCAAATTCGCGGGCCTGGTAGAAGTTGTCGTTGAAGTTCTCGTCCAGAAAATTCTTGCCCTCGGTAGCCTTGATGAACACAAAGCAAATGGCCTCGTTGCCTATTTGTGCCCTTGACAGCTGTTCCCAGTCTATTTCGCCCTGATGGTGGCTGATGTCGATGCCGCGGATAGAGAACCCTTCGGGATAGGTTTCGTTGCCATAGAGTGCCTGCCAGCGTGAGGTGTAGGGAGCGACAGCATAGACGTAGACCAGATAGCATACCAACGACACGCCGAAAAGCAATGCCAGCCTGAAACCTATGGTACGCAGCCTTTGCTTCAGGTGGGGCAACTTCGTCGAACGGCTCGTTCGGCGTCGGTTGCGCGTAGTGCGGCGTCGGCCGGTTGAAGGTTTATACGTTTTCTGCTGCATGTTCTGTAGGAGATATGATTACAGCCGTGTAGATGCGCCCGGACTGTATGCCCAGACGGCGTGCCGAAAAGAAGCTGTCACATTGGCGGTAGGTGCAGACGGGCACAACCTGAATGTGGGACAAGTCGAGGCCGGCTTCTTCGAGCAAGTAGCAATTGGCGGCCTGAAGGTCGAGATGGGGTTTCGAATAGGGAGAGTCGTTCGCCGGACCGCGGCGCCACACAACCGTCTGGGGAAATCCTGCATCCAGAAACTGCCGGACCACCTCTTCGCCCACCTCATAGGCTGCGGCAGATATGCCTGGACCTATCACTGCACGCAGCTCCGAAGCCAGGGTGCCGAAACGCAGGTGCATGGCCTCTACGGTTTTGGAGACAATGCGTTGCCGCGTCCCGCGCCACCCCGCATGAATGGCTGCTGCAGCATGGTGCTGCGAATCATAGAGCAACACGGGGATGCAGTCAGCCGTCGAAACGCCAATACACTGTTGGGGTATCTGGGTAATAAGGGCATCCACCTCATCCAGTTTTTCCTGCTGCTTGTCGGGGGCCATTTTCAGGAAGTCATCGTCGATACAGGCAATGCGGTCGGTATGCGTCTGACGCGGCAGCCATATTCGTCCGGGAAGTATGTCCAGCTGTGCGGCCAGCCATTCGCGGTTACGCTGCACCCGCTGCGGATCGTCACCGCAGTAGTGCGTCACATTAAACGCCGCGTAGCAGCCCATCTGCTGCAGTTCCTCAGCCGAAAGGCCGAAAGGTGACAGACGGGTTGTCGAAAATGCCCTGACGTGGTCGTGGAGCGGATAATATAATAGCGTAGAAGTGGGCAAAGGCATATACAGGCAAGAGTGGGGTGCTGAGAATTGAAAGTTAAGAGTTGAGAGTTTATGAGGTCACCATGAAGTGCAGACACCAGCCGCACAGTGAGTGTTGTAATAAACTTTTAAACTCAAGATTTAAACGCTAAACTATAAGCTTCATACTCACCAACTTTCAAACTGGACAAATCCCTTCATCAATCCTCCAAATCCTCCATGTCGTAGATTTCTATCTCATCGAAATCGTCCTCATCGGCAGGGTCGGGTTCGATGCCGGGATCCCAGTCTGCAAAGTCTGTAGCCAGCAGCGTAGCTTCGCGGTCGCGGTGCACGATAGAGCCTCCTTCGGCAACGGACTGCAACTTGTTGCTCTCGCTGTTGAGCTCTTCCCACAGCATATCCTTGAGCTGCTGCAGGCCGAAACCGCTGACGGCAGAGATGTAGACAACCGGCAAGTCGTCGGGAAGGTCCTCCTTGAGCATCTCCATCAGCTCCTCGTCGAGCAAGTCACATTTGGTCACAGCCAGTACGCGGTGTTTGTCGAGCAGCTGCGGATTGAATTTTTCAAGCTCACCCAGCAGCACGCGGTACTCCTTTCCGATATCATCGGTATCGCCGGGAACCAGGAAGAGCAGCAGGGAGTTGCGCTCTATGTGACGCAGGAAGCGCAGGCCCAGTCCGCGGCCTTCGGCTGCTCCCTCGATGATGCCCGGTATGTCGGCCATCACGAACGATTTGCCGTCGCGGTAGGCCACCACACCCAGACTCGGCTCCATGGTGGTGAAGGGATAGTTGGCAATCTTGGGCCGGGCCGAAGAGAGCGAAGAGACCAGCGTGGACTTGCCCGCATTCGGGAAGCCCACCAAACCCACATCGGCCAGGAGCTTCAACTCCAGAATGACCATCATCTCCTGCATCGGTTCGCCGGGTTGTGCGTAGCGCGGGGCCTGATTGGTAGCCGTACGGAACTGCCAGTTGCCCAATCCGCCGCGCCCACCTTTCAGTAACATCACCACCTGACCGTCCTCGGTCACGTCGCAGATGTATTTTCCCGTTTCTGCATTGTAGGCCACTGTGCCCGGCGGCACGTCAATATAGCGGTCGGCTCCATCTGACCCATGCGAACAACACTTCGATCCGTTGCCGCCATGCTCGGCAAAAACATGCCGCTCATAACGCAGGTGCAACAACGTCCAATAGTTATGGTTGCCGCGCAGATAGATGTTTCCGCCACGTCCGCCGTCGCCTCCGTCAGGCCCGCCGTTGGGCTGGTACTTGGCACGATGCATGTGCATGGAGCCACGTCCGCCCTTTCCCGAGCGGCAATATATCTTTACGTAATCAACGAAATTCGATTCGGGCATATTACCTCACTGTGTGTGAACTACAATCGGTCAATCACTGCACAAAGCGCAGCATTGATTTCCTCCAGTGCGCCATAACCCTTCACGGCATGGCGTTTGCCTTCGGCCTCGTACCACGCAATGAGCGGAGCCGTCTGGGCGTGATACACGCCGAGCCGTTTCTGGATGGTCTGGGCGTTGTCGTCCGCACGTCCCGATGTCTTGCCGCGATTGATGAGCCGCTCCATGAGCATCTCCTCGGGCACATCGAGCTCGAGCATTCCGGCCACTTCCGTGCCTCGCTCTGCCAGCATCTGCTTCAGGGCTTCGGCTTGCGGAATGGTGCGGGGGAAGCCGTCGAAGATGACACCTTCGCAGGGGCACAGCGCATCGTAAGTGGCTGCCAGAATGCTGATCATCAGGCTGTCGGGGATGAGCTGTCCATTATCGATGTAGCCTTTGGCGGTTTTGCCGAGCTCCGTTTCCTTCTTGATTTCTGCGCGCAGCACGTCGCCGGTCGAGATATGCTTGAAGTTGTATTTTTTTACGAGCAGTTCGCTCTGCGTGCCTTTTCCCGAACCCGGGGCACCGAATATCACAATGTTCTTCATTTTAGAAAGGATGTTAGTCTGGAGATAAAACAAGATAGGGCGGGGCAACTGTCATTCAGCTACCACCGTATAGATATCGCGCAGGTTCCGGCCATAACCGTCATAGTCCAGACCGTAACCTACGATAAATTCGTTGGGTATTTCAAAGCAACAATAGGGGATATCAAGGTCTACCTTCAGGTTACCAGGCTTCACCAACAGCGAAGCCACCTTCACCTGCTTGGGGCCTTTCTGCTGCAAGGTCTGCAACAGATGCTTCATGGTCAGGCCCGAATCGACAATGTCTTCGACCACCACAACGCTGCGCCCGCTGATATCCTCGTTCAGCCCGAGCAGCTCCTTCACCTTGCCGGTCGACGAAGTGCCTTCATACGAAGACATGCGTACAAAGGCTATTTCGCAAGGAATACTAATGCCACGGAGCAAGTCGGCGGCAAACATGAAAGAGCCATTCAACACAGCCAGAAACAAGGGATTTTCGTCCCTCAAATCGCTATTGATTTGTTCGGCCACCTGGGCTACGCGCTGCATAATGGCTGCTTCGGGTATGGACACCGTAAATTCGCGGTCACAAACTTGAATCTTTTTCATGGAATGAATGATTGGTAGAACCTTTGTCGTATTTTAGGCGCAAATGTATACAAAAACCGCGAAACGAAAAGCGAGTGAAACAAATAATCTGCCTTCCTCTGAAAAATGAAGCAAAGCGGCAAAAAGGGGCAGGTAGAGGGATGCACGGCGCCGGCTTGCCTGTTAGACCTGCGTGCAGGTGCGCACCATGTCGGTACGTGAGCGGTCCTGTCGTTATGGGCAGCATTAAGGTGGCCCTATCAAAATGAAGGCACAGACCAGGCTGGCCTGTGCCCTATCGAACGAATGGGTACTACAGTAGAGACAAACGCGGCGGATATTCAGCCCTGTAACGCACTGAGCAGGTCGGCTACCACAAAGCAGCTGCCACCTATATATATAAGGTCGTCCGCTCCAGCTCCGGCCAATGCTGCCTGATAGGCTTCCTGCACACAGCCGAAGCTGTGACCATGCAACCCATAGGATGCAGCCCTTTCGGCAAGCTGCCGGACCGGGGTGGCCCGGCGGACTGAAGCCTGCGTCCAATAGTAACAGGCTTCGGGGGGCAACAAGGACAACACGCTGTCAAGGTCCTTGTCTGAAGCCATGCCAAACACGACATGCAATCGGGCATGTGTGGCGGCTTCACGGGCCAACTGTCCGGAGATATATTCCCAGCCGCCCAGGTTGTGCGCGGTGTCGCACACTACAGTGGGACGATGTTGCAACACCTGCCAACGCCCCATCAGGGAAGTGTTTTCGCAGACATGGCGGAAGGCCTCCTGCACATCGTCAACCGTCAGCCCGAACTGTGGGGCAAGCAACCGTGCGGCACAGAGCAGGGTGTTGGTATTGCGCCGCTGGCAGTCGCCGATGAGTTCGCCGGCAAATGTCCCCCAGTGACGGGTGACGTAATGCAACAGGTTGTCACTGCCAAGCGAGGCACTGACAACCTCAGCCTCATCCTCGGCAAAATACAGGGGAGCCCCCTTCTGGCTGGCAAGCTGCTCGAATACAGGACGCGTTTCGGGCAGTGCTTCACCCACTACAACCGGCACACCACGCTTCATGATACCAGCCTTTTCGGCGGCTATGGCGGCCAGCGTATGGCCCAGAAACTGGGTGTGGTCCAGACTGATGTTGGTGATGACCGACAGTACTGGGCTGATGATGTTGGTACAGTCGAGCCTGCCGCCCAACCCTACCTCTATGACGGCAATATCGACCGCCTCATCGGCAAAGTATTTGAAGGCCAAGGCTGTCGTGATTTCGAAGAAGGAGGGATGCAGGGGTTCAAAGAAGCTTCGCTCGGTCTCTACGAAGTTTACTACATATTCCTCGGGAATCATCTGTCCGTTGATGCGGATGCGCTCGCGAAAGTCTATCAGATGGGGAGAGGTGTAAAGGCCCACCTTGAGCCCTTTGTGCTGCAACATGGCGGCCAGCGTGTGTGCGCAGCTCCCTTTTCCGTTGGTGCCTGCCACATGGATGGTGCGGTAGCGCCGGTGCGGGTGGTTGAAATGGTCGTCGAGCTCCAGCGTAGTTCCGAGCCCTTCTTTATATGCGTCTCCGCCCACCTGCTGGAAGAGCGGGGCGGCTGCATAGAGGTAATCTATGGTTTCGGAGTAGGTCATGGGTAGTAAAAATTGAAAGTCGGGGGCCTATAAGTATGACCATGCTGACGGGCAGACGAATCATCCCTTATAAACTCCCGACTGACTGCTGAAGGCTATGTCAAGTGACTATCGGTTGAAATAATTGCGGAAAGCCCTGAATATCTTTTCCTTCACCGATGGATTGGGCTGCAGGTGGTCATGGTTTTTGAGTGCCTCGAAATGTTCCTTTTCCTTCTTGTCGAGCTGTTCGGGTATGTAGACACTGATGTTCACGACAATGTCGCCCTGTCCATAACCATATCCCTGAACAGCAGGCAAGCCCTTTCCGCGCAGGCGAAGTGCCGTGCCCGGCTGGGTACCCGGTTCTATCTTGATGCGCGCCTTGCCTGTAAGGGTCGGCACTTCGACCATATCGCCCAAGGCGGCCTGCGGAACAGTGAGAAGCAGGTTGTAGACCAGATCGTTCTCGTCGCGCAGGAAGTCGGAGTGGGGAAGTTCTTCGATTATCACCTGTATGTCGCCTGGTACGCCATTGTGCTTGCCTGCATGGCCCTTACCCTGGACATTGAGTACCATGCCTTCGGCAACACCGGCGGGAATGTTGATTTCTACGATTTCCTCTCCAGCCGTGATGCCCTCTCCATGACAATGCGTACACTTTTTCTTGACAATCACTCCCTCGCCATGGCAGTCCGGACAAACTTCCTGTGACTGCATCATGCCCAGAATGCTGCGACGCGTACGCATCACGTAACCCTGACCATGACAGGTGGAGCAGGTTTCAGGCTGTGTGCCTTTTTCGCATCCTGTTCCGTCGCAGGCAGTACACTTGACATCCTTACGCACCTTGAATTTCTTGGTGACACCTGTGGCTATCTCTTCGAGCGAAAGCTTCACTTTCATCCGCATATCGCCACCTTTATACTGCCGGGGCTGCGGACCGCTGTTTCCGCCAAATCCTCCAAATCCACCGAAGCCACCAAAGCTGCCACCGCCGAAGATATCGCCGAATTGGCGGAATATGTCGTTCAGGTCCATGCCTCCTGCGCCAAAGCCGCCGAAGCCGCCTGCTCCGCCCACGCCTTCAGCACCGAACTGGTCGTAACGGGCCCGCTTGTCGGGGTCACGCAACACATCGTAGGCCTCGGCGGCCTGCTTGAACTTCTCCTCGGCTTCCTTGTTGCCGGGATTGCGGTCGGGATGATACTTGATGGCGAGCTTCTTATAGGCTTTCTTTATCTCATCGGCAGAGGCGGTGCGTTCTACACCTAATATTTTGTAAAAGTCTTTTTCGTCGGCCATAATACTTTCTTAGTTTTAGGTTTGCGTTTAAAATTGCGCCACCGGCTGTTTGCTGGCAGGCATCCGGGTCACGTCCCCGAGGGCAGCGGCACATTGCCCAGGGTGTAGTCCTGGGCAGAATGTCATTGGGCCACAACCACCTTGGCGTGGCGAATCACCTTTTCGTTGAGCAGATAGCCTGGTTGCACGCAATCAATCACGCGATTCTTCTGTGCTTCATCTTGTGCAGGAATCAATGCTACAGCCTCATGAAAGTCCGTGTTGAAGTCTGCGCCTATGGCCTTCATCTTCTGCAATCCCTGAGCGGCCAAGGTCTTGGCCAACTTGTCGATAATCAGGGACACACCTTCTTTCAATGTGGCTACATCGTCGCTGGTTTCCATATTTTGAGAAGCACGGTCCAAGTCGTCGAGGATGGGGAGCAGGGTGGAAAGCACCTTCTCACCACCATTCAAGATGAGTTCGGTCTTTTCTTTCAAGGTGCGCTTGCGATAGTTGTCGAATTCGGCAACCAACCGCAGGTACTTGTCCTTTACCGTTTCCAGTTCTTCGAGGGCAGCCGCCAGTTTGTCAGCTTCGCTTGCCTCGGTGGTTTCCTCGTTTTGCGTTGATTCCGTATTTTCTTTTACTTGTTCGTTTGCCACCTCATTGACGGCTTCGTTCAAAGTTTCGTTTGTCTTTTCGGTTTCGTTTGTTGATTGGCTCATAATTGCTGTTTATGGTTTGTTGCAACGGCAAGCAAATATCATGCCGTTCAACCTCTCGGTTTTCTCCTTTTATGGGATATTCTATACATGAGGCACACATTAGGCTTCAGAGCATCTTCTCCGCCAACTCACTTAACCCGGCTGTCTGCTGTTTTTTTGAACGGCTTACAGCTGGTCTCATTGGTCGCTTGGCATATGTATGCCCCTCCCTCTACTTGCTCCTTGCCATCCCGGATTTCTGACTGAGTCTGTCTGACATCTGTCCAACATCCGTCTTGCATCTGCGGATAGATAAAAAACATCTGCGGACTGACTGGTGACAAGAGGCGATGCAGCGCATCACTTCGACTGCCGCGGCATGCGCCTGAACAGGTCACTGAAGCGGGTGAACTCGTGTTGCAGCGTGACACCTACTCCCTGCGTAGTCAGCGAGGAACGCGTGAAGTAGCGGTCGTTGGTTTCGCTATATGCCCTCAGGCTGACCCCGCCCTTGGGAGTAAGCAGATAACGGATGTCGAAGTCACCCACAAAGTTCGAAGTATAGGTAGGACGGTCACGGTAACCGAAGTTTCCGTTGATGAGCAGACGGTCATTGAACAGCCGCCCCTGCAACAAGCCGTCGACTTCAAGGTCATTCCAGCCCATTGTACCAGGGGTCACATTGGTGCCGAAACTCCAATGCGAGCGGGTTCCGAGCGCATTGGATATGGCATCGTTGAGCTGTCCTGTGAGGGTGGTGGAAAGCAACGAACGTACGGCTGCCGCATTCTGTTGCGCACCAGTCACATTCTCGGCGGCGTTCGACGTGTAGAACCGTCCGATTCCCAGCAGGTAGATGGCCTGCCTGTTCATATCTTCATCGGTAGCAATGATTTGGCGCACCATGTGCTTCTCATCGTCGGAGATGTTCTGGAAGTCGAGGTCAAAGCTGACTTGGGGCGACTTGGCCTTGCCGCCAATGTGCAGGATACAGTCGACGCGAGCCGTCTTCTGGGCAAAGCCGGCTGCATAGTTCAGGTCGGCCAAGGGCACACCCGTCAGCGTATTGACTGCCTTCAGGTCGAGGTCGGCCAACATGGGATTGCCCGTAAAGGTGAGGGAACTTCCGCTCTGCAGGGCCATATTCTTGCGGATGACATCTTGTATAGAGAGCTTGTAGGTGCCACGTTCCACGCGGTAGGTTCCATACATTTCGAAGCTTCCTTTATTATGATAGGAGGCGCGCAACGTACCACTGCCAAAGGCAGTAAGGGCATCACCCGTGCGGGCATCGGTGATAATCCTGAGCTCCGCCTGCGGATTGGCTTCAATCAGGAAGTTCAACTGGATGTCGGTTTCGGCAGGGTGTGCAGGCTTCGGGTCTGCTGGCGGGTTTATGCTGGCGGGATGCCTGCCCTCCTGGCCAGGAGGCCTGCTGCCAGGCTCCTGTCTTTCGCGGAAGCGTACCATGGGATTGTCTGTTCCCATACTGCCGCCAGGACCTTGTGTGTAGACAAAGAAGGTGGGAGCAGTGGGGCGCAAGGCAATATCTGCGGCAAAGAATCCGGGCCCGCCCCTCATGGCTATCGTACCACTGCCGTAGGTCGTGCTATAGAATGGCATATCGGGAGATTCGGGCTGGTCGTAACACAGCAGATTGTCGGCCTGCACCTGGAAGTCGTAATTCAGCTTCTTCAGGTGGGTATGTCGCAACTGTCCGCTGGCCCATCCGCTTCCGTTATAGCCGTCACTCACTTTGAATCGGCTAAAGGTGAAACTGCCAGGCTGCATCAGCACTTCGCCATCTGTCAGGCTGTAGGCCACGCCGGTCGGGAGCATCTTACCCTGCACGTCGGCCTTGACTTTTCCGCCAAAGTCAAGGGACTTGAACGGTCCGTAGAGCCTGACTTGACCGGTGGCATGGCCGGCAAAATCGCCAAACACGCCATCCACGTAACGGGTGAGAAAGCGCAGGTCGGTGCGCCGGGCTTCAATGTCGAGCTGCAAGCCCTTTTCGGCCGGCGACACATACCCCTTCACGCTGGTGCCGTCTGTTGCCGTGCCTGGCATACGCATATCGGCATCTATGAGTATGCGGCTGTTCTTGTTGTCCCACACCCCCTGAATATCGGCCACGCCCATGGGGGCGTCGTTGAAACGGAAGTCGGGGATATGCAGCCGCGCATTGAGGGACGTTTCGCCTTCTGACTTGCTGAACACGGCCTTGCCAGTGGCCCGACCGCCAAACGACACATCATCGAAGTTGACCAAGGTGAGGATATAATCGACATCGATGTCCTGCAAATGGGCTACGACCGAATCGCGCTTCCCCTGCGCCAAACTCCCGTCGACGGTCAGTGACTGGCGGGCATGGCTCACCTTCACATTGCTGAATGACAGATGGGACGGACGCATGGCCAGATGGCCGGAAGATATGTGCCACAGGGAATCATCCATACAGAAAGAGGTGGGATGAATGTCGGTTTCAATGCCCAAGGCTCCTGCCGTATGGCGCGAGAAGCGGGTGGAAGCCTTGAAGGAACCAAAGGAGCCCGCTTGGGGTCCGGATGCCTGCCAGTCCAATTGACTATGCAAGCGGCCGTCGGATGTATTCAAATGCAGCAGCAGGTCGTAGGGATGACTGCTGAAGTCGCGTTGTGTCTTCAGCACACATTGGTACAGGCTGTCCTGTCCGGACAAATACAGGCTCGTCTTGCCCAACTCCTGGCCGCTGACTGTCAGGCCTTCGGTGCTGGCTGTGACGGATGTGCGGCCATCCCCCGTGTCGAGTGTGCCATTCAACAGGAACGGCGATTTCAGACTCACAGAAAGTCCCAAGAACTTTTCCAACACATCGGTGCGCTTCAAGGTGGCCGCAAACTGCCATTTCGGATCCGGACGGCTGTGGTCGCTGTCTGCATGGGCCGGAGCTGGCAAGAGTCCCGGCAAGAGCCGGCCCGCCAATCTGTATACTCCCTGTCGGGCTTCATGGACGTTCAGACAACCCACTCCTTCGGCATCCAGAAAGTCGCTGTTCACATCGAAACGGTGCAATTGACCGGCGTGCGGGGTCACTGAAGCCAGCAAGTGACTGAGCTTGTAGTCACCCTGCGGGGCACCATTCATCCGAAAGTCATTTATTTCAAGCATCACTTCAGGAAGTGAAGAGGAAATCTGCTCAGCTACAAGCGAAACATCTCCCCTGAATACGGCATCGCCATAAGGGGTGGACAATCCCATCTGCGATGGTATCAGCTGCTGCACCCGGGCATTGAGCCGGAGGCTGTTGAGCTGTTGCGGCAGTCCTTCTGCATCAAGTTCCGCCTGCAGGTTGACAGCCTGACTGACTGTATGCAGTGTCGCGTGCAGCTGTCTTTGGGCGTATGTTGCAGTAGCCGACAAATCCTGCAGGTGGTGCTCCCCTTTCATCAGGTGGTTCACCCTCAGCAGGGCCTGTGCCCGATTCACCTTATATTTCCAGTTTGTCACCTCGGGTTGCAGGTCTGCATGGACACGGGCTTCAAGCGAAACCAGCGATGGCATGTCGGCACAGCCCATCAGGTGAGACAAGGCCACCTCGTTTACTGTGACCTGTGCCTGACAGTGTGTAGGCGCATAGCCCAACCGGGCCTGAAGCTTGCCCGCATCGGTAAGCACCGACAGATTGACACGGCTTTCTGCCTGCGCCTGATAGCTTCCCTGACCACTCACCTGACACTTGCCCATACGCTTCAGCAGGCCTGCCATAGTCGAATCAGGATGCAATGCATCCACCAGCTGACGGGTGAAATCGGGCTGGATGTCCAGGTTGTGGAGCGTGAAGGACAGCGTGGGACTTGACTGGGAACGACGGGTAATCACGGCCGAAAGCGAAGCCTGCAACGAACGGTCTGCATCAGACAGGCGGAGCTGGCTGACTACGATTTGCTGCGGTGTAATGCTGAAACGCGCTTCACTGTGCATACAAAGATGCAGGTCGGCCGGCATCTGCCGGCGCAACAATGGGCGCAAATCATCGCTGTGGAGCGTCAGGTCGGCTATACTCCCTTCTGCCATAAGGGTCGGCCAGATGCTTTCGCCATGCTTGCCGAAGCGGTAACCAGCTTCGAGCTTATCAACCCGAAGGGTGGAGTGGGGGAGTTGGAGCAGGAAGTCGGTGATGGTCGTACCGTGTTTGGTGGCAAGCAACTTGAAGCGCAAGTTGTCCAGGCGGAAACCGCTTTTTTCCTGAAATGACAGACTGCGCACACGGAGCTTGAGCTGCTCACTGCTCAGGTGCTTCAGGCTGACATTGGCATTGAGCTGTTGCCATTCGCAATGGTGGGGATTGAAGCTGCCCGGTGTCTGCGCGTAATAGTTTTCATCATAAGAAATGTGCAGACGGCGCAAAATGACAGAATTGATGCAAAGGTCGAGTGAAGAGGGTTTTTCCTTCTGGTCCTTAGAGGAAAGAGCCTCAACGATAAAATCATAATTGGCTGGCTTGTCCGCTTCGTCTTTCACTAATTTGACCTCTGCATCGAGCAGGGAGACCGTGCGCAAGCACAAGGGCTTGACGAAGAGAGAGCGCAATTCTATCTTGGCCGAAACGAGCTGTGCTGTAAGCAACGGACGCTGCTGCTGGTCGTCGATGCGCACCTGGTGTAACAGCACGCGGTTGAACAGGCCCACCTCGACACGTTCTATCTGTACCCGCGTGTGCAGCAATTCGCTCAGGACCTGACTGACCTCATGGGTCAGCCACTGCTGGGTAGGACTGAAGTTCAGCACAGCCAACAGGAGCAAGTATGCTCCGAGCACGAAGCACACGACAAAGCGTACTATGTTGCGAAGTTTCCTCATGTGATATCAGAGCCGGAGAGAAGAGTCGGCGTAGGTAAGTGCTTCGGGGCGATGGGTAATGAAGATAAAGGTGCGCCGGGGATACTTGCTGACAATTTGGCAGAGCACCCGCTGCTCGGTTTCCCTGTCAAGTGCCGATGTAGCCTCATCAAAGATAAAGATGTGGCCCTTGGAGAGCAAGGCGCGCGCTATGGCAATGCGCTGTGCCTGTCCTTCTGAAAGTCCACCGCCCGATTCCGAACAGGGTGTGTCGAGCCCCAAGGGCTTCCGCTTGACAAAATCGGCAGCTGCCGTTTCAAGCACCTCATACATTTCCTCTTCGGTCGCCTTCGGGTTGGCTTGCAGCAGGTTACTGCGTATGGTCCCCGAGAAGAGGGTGTTTCCCTGCGGCACGTAGGCAAAGAGGTTGCGCATCGAAGGGCCGATGGGCCATTTCTGCCCGTCTGCTCCTATTATATATAGGTGTCCTTCGGTGGGTCTGACCAAGGCCAGCAGCAGGCGGACCAATGTAGTCTTACCGGCACCGGTCTCTCCCAACAAAGCCGTGATGGTGCCTGGAGCGAAAGTGTGTGACAAATTGTCGACAATGCGCCGCGTTCCGTTGGGATAGACAAAGCTCACCGATTCGAGCACAATGCCCAAGGGTGGCACGAGACGGTCGGCCGGCACTGACTCGCCTGCAGGTTCGCCCGCTATTTCCTCCAGTTCCATGAGCCGCTCGGCAGCCGTAAATGAGCTGATGAACACGGGGATGAATTTGGTGAGATTGCGCACCGGCCCTTGAATCTGGCCGACTAACTGCACGAAGGCCAGCATGGCACCATAGGTGATGTTTCCTGTCGACAGGCTGATGGCGCCCCAGACAAAGGTGACAAAATAGCCTGTTGCAAAGCCCGCATTCAACAGCGTGCCCGAAAAAGTGGAATAGCGCGTACGGCTCAGGATGCAGCGGTGCAGGTCGTCCTGCGTGCTATTCAGCGTGTGGACGAAATGGTCACTGCGTTGCAGGGTCTTCACCACCAGCACATGCTGCAGTGTTTCTTGAATAATCGACTGTATGCGTCCCTCCATGTCACGTGCTTCGCGCGAAAGTGCGCGCATGCGTTTCACATAGAGTTTCCCGGTAATGACAAAGAAGGGCAAAATGCACACAATGATGAGGGCCAAGGTGCTGTCCATGAAGAAAAGGAACAGGAAGGCCCCGACAAACTGACACAGGGTGGTGATGAACGACGGCACCGTCTCGGTGGCGAAGCCTACCACATCGGTCACGTCCCGTTCTATGCGGTTGGTCAGATTGCCCGTATGGTATGCCCGCAAGTCGGTCCAAGGGCACTGCAGCAGATGGGCGAACAGGTTGCGGCGCATCTGGTTCTGCGCCTTCACACCCAAAATGGCCTTGATCCAACGCGAGGCTACTACCAGTGCGATGCGCGATACCATGATACAGGCAATCAGCCCAAACGCCTCATACAGCGAAATCGGTGACTTCTCGCCGGTAGCTATGTCGATGGCCAGTTTCGTTGCCCAGACAAAACCCAGGTCAACGGCAACGAGCAGCACCCCAATCGTAGTGTTCAGGGTGGCCTGCATGCGGTGCCCGTTCAGGCGTGAAACGAGGTAGCGCAATATTTGTGAGGTTGTACGGGTCATGAGGTTTGCAATGGGTTTGACTACACTTGTCACACAGGAGGACAGGGCTGCTGTCCCCGACAGCGGACGACTACACGAATCCCCTATCGCGAAGGGGAGCAGGTTCGCCGACGGCCGGCACTCTGAGCACTAATTGCGCTGGTCGGCACCCCACATCATCTTGTCGCGCAGTGTGTCGAAAAAGTGCATATGCTCTATTTTGATGACCTTGACCGTATGGGCGGCACGGCGAACCGTGACCACAGCCGTCTCGGGCAGCGACAGGCTGCGTCCGTCGGCCGAAAGCAGGAAATTGTGGCTGCGGCTACGGATGTGCAGGCGTATCTCCACATCATCGCGCACCACCACGGGGCGCACCGAAAGGCTGTGGGGAGCCACGGGGGCCAGACAGAAGGTGCCCGACTGTGGGGTAAGAATCGGACCGCCTACACTCAGCGAATAGCCGGTAGAGCCTGTGGGGGTAGCCACTATCAGGCCGTCGGCCAGATAAGTGGTCAGGTAGTTGTTGTCTACATAGGTGGCTATTTCTATCAATGACGAGTTGTCATGTTTCAACACGGCCACCTCATTGAGCGCAAACGGATGGAAGTTGTCCATCCCCATGTTGTGGGACACCTGCAGCACTGTGCGCTTCTCCACCACATAATTGCCCTGACAGAGTGATTCGAGCGAAGGTCCGATAACTTCGGGCGAAACGTCGGCCAGAAAGCCAAGCCGCCCGGTGTTGATGCCCAAAATCGGGATGCCGGCCGTACCCATCTTGGCGGCAGTGCCCAGAAAAGTACCGTCACCACCAATGGAAATGATCGCATCGGCAACAAACGTTTCGTCTGTGCCGAACCGCCTGTAGTCGCACACTTGCATGCCCAGCTGACGCTCCAGAAAAGTTGCAAAGGCTGACTCAATCAACACATTCACGTGCAAGTCTGACAACTTTTGCAATATGGAGGCCACATATTGGTTCTTCTTGGTCTGGTATACATTGCCGAAGAGGGCAAAACATAAGTGCGAATAGTCCATGTCCGTTTATGGGGTTGTTGCGTTTGTGCGAATGCTGCCAAGGGGGAGGACCTTGACAGAGATTTCGTCTGCTCCTTTCAGCATTTTTAAGTACGGCATAGTCAAAAAAACCTAAAACCATAGCCGTATGCCTTAAAATTACGGCATGGCTTTCTTCAAAAAGCATACAAAGTTGTACATTTGCCCGCCGTAAACTAAACGAAAGCCCGCAAATGTACCTATTTTTGTGGGATAACAGCGGAGATTTATGACAAATTTAAGTGTAAACATCAACAAAGTGGCCACTTTGCGCAATGCGCGGGGAGGCAACAACCCGGATGTTCTTCAGGTAGCCTTAGACTGCGAACGATACGGCGCACAAGGCATTACCGTACATCCTCGACCCGACGAGCGGCACATACGTCGCTCCGATGTGCTTGCCCTGAAGCCCCGACTGACCACAGAGTTCAATATCGAGGGCTATCCCTCACCCGAATTTTGCGACCTGGTACTCTCTGTACGGCCAGCCCAAGTCACACTGGTGCCCGACAAGCCCGGACAACTCACTTCGAATGCCGGCTGGGACACCCGCAGCCATCTCGACTTCCTGCAACAAACGGTCGGACGCTTCAACGAAGCTGGCATTCGCACCAGCCTGTTCATCGCTCCCGAGCCCGAAATGGCTGAATATGCCCTCAAGGCTGGAGCCGACCGTGTCGAACTGTACACCGAGCCTTATGCCTCAGGCTATGCCGCTGACCGCGCCAAGGCCATTGCCCCCTTTATCGAAACAGCACGCTATTGCCGCGAATGGGGACTGGGGCTGAATGCCGGCCACGACCTGAGCCTCGACAATCTGGCCTATTATCACCGTTGCATACCCTGGACTGATGAGGTGAGCATCGGACATGCACTCATCAGCGACGCCCTCTATCTGGGTCTGAAGCAGACCATTGCCCTCTATCTCAAGTGTCTGGAATAAAAGAAGTTGAGAGTCGATTAGAGGAGTTTAGAGTTTAATGCTCATCAGGTTGCCGTAGCGTGCAGCAATCATCCGCTCGGCGGGCTAAACCAAGAACGCTTCAACCATCAACTTCTCTACATAACGTACCACACATTATTATTATAACATATGATTTATCTGATCTTAGCCGACGGTTTTGAAGACATTGAAGCTCTCGGCACAGCCGACATCCTGCGCCGCTGTGGTTTGCAGGTGCAGTCTTTAAGCATTACCGGCAAGCGCGTTGTAACCAGCGCACACGGCGCAGTAGTCAAGGCCGACAGCCTCTTCCGTAAGAACCATCTGGACTTCTGCGATGCACTGGTGTTGCCCGGCGGCCTGAAGGGAGCCGAAACCATAACCGCCAACACGGTGCTGCGGCTTGCCCTGCAACAGCAGTACATCCAGGGTTCCATTATCGCAGCCATCTGTGCCGCCCCCATGGCTCTGGCCGCTGCGGGCATTCTCAAGGGCAAACATGCCACCATCTACCCCGGCATGCAGCACTATCTGGAAGGTGCCATTTACCACAGCAATGCCTATGTGGTCGAACACGACAATATCATTACTGGCTGCGGACCGGCCGCCACACACCTTTTTGCCAGTGCCATCGCCAAACGTTTGGTGAAGGAACCCGCCAATGTCGACAATGTGATTCGCAGCATGTGCTACGAAGGTATGCCCGGCAACATAGTGGCCAATCTGAAATTCTGAACCGGCGGGCCTGAACCCTGTCGACACCGACCATGGACCCCATCCTGCAAACCGACATCAAGTATGTCAAGGGCGTAGGCCCCTTGCGGGCCAAGTTGCTGGGTGAAGAGCTGAACATCTTCACACTGCGCGACTTGCTCTACCATTTTCCCTACAAATACATTGACCGCAGTGTGATACACTCCATCAGCAATCTGGTGGAGGGTATGCCTTATGTGCTGCTCAAAGGGCAGGTGGTGGCCAAGAATGTGGAGGGAAGTGGTCGCCGCGAACGGCTCACGGCCCTGTTTTCGGATGGAACGGGAATGGTCGAGCTCGTGTGGTTCAACAGCCTGCGCATGTGGGACAAGCGCCTGCTCTACAACCACACCTACCTCCTGCTGGGCAAACCCGCCTGGTTCAACGGACGCCTGAACATAGCCCATCCCGAACTCGAAGATGCCGATGCAGCCAGTGACTATCCGCTCACCATGCAGCCACACTACCACACCAGTGAACGCATGAAGAAGCAGGGGGTCACATCCCACACGCTGGCCGAACTGGTGCAGCGCGCCTTCGAAATGGTCCAGGGCCATCCGCTGTCCGACCCGCTGCCCGAATACCTGCGCACCCGCTATAACCTGCAGCCCTTCATGCAGGCATTACACACCCTGCACCATCCTGGCCAGGCAACCGATTTGCCCGATGCCACGCGCCGTTTCAAGTTTGAAGAACTCTTCTTCCTGCAACTCGACATCCTGCGTTACAGCCAGTCCCGCCGCCAGAACACCCAAGGATTCCCCTTCCTGCGTGTAGGCAGCCACTTCCTCGACTTCTACCACCACAGCATGCCCTTCGAGCTGACCGGAGCTCAGAAGCGCGTGATACGCGAAATCAGAGCCGACCTTGCCACCGGGCGACAAATGAACCGCCTGCTGCAGGGCGATGTAGGGAGCGGCAAGACCATGGTAGCACTGCTGTGCTGCCTGCTGGCCACAGACAACAACTTTCAGGCCTGCATCATGGCCCCCACCGAAATTCTGGCCGAACAGCATTATGCCTCGCTCACGGGCTATCTGAACGACCATCCTGTGCGGGTGGCATTGCTCACGGGCGCAGTCAAGGGCAAACAGCGGAAGGCAGTGATGCAAGGCGTGGCCGACGGTTCGGTAAACATCCTGGTGGGAACACATGCGCTCATTGAGCCTACCGTGTCGTTTCTCAACCTCGGTTTTGTGGTCATCGACGAGCAACACCGTTTCGGTGTCAAGCAGCGGGCCATGTTGTGGCAGAAGAATGTGCGTCCGCCCCACATTCTGGTCATGACTGCCACACCCATCCCCCGCACCTTGGCCATGACGGTCTATGGTGACCTCGACGTGAGCGTCATTGACGAACTCCCCCCTGGACGCAAACCCATACAGACCCTTCATTACCGTCAGGCTGACCGTCACAAGTTGGTCGAAGGCATTCGCCACCAGCTGCGTGAGGGCAGGCAGGCATACGTGGTCTATCCGCTCATCAAGGAAAACGAGAAACAGAACCTGCGCGACCTCGAAACGGGCTATAACCAGCTGGTTGACACCTTTCCCGAATTTCGCGTAGGCATGGTGCATGGCAAGATGAAACCGGCCGAAAAGGAAGCGGCCATGCAGCAGTTCAAGTGTGGCAACACCCATCTGCTGGTGTCCACCACAGTCATTGAAGTGGGCGTAAACGTGCCCAATGCCTCGGTCATGGTCATTGAGAATGCCGAACGCTTCGGACTGGCCCAGCTACACCAGCTAAGGGGCAGGGTAGGGCGGGGAGCCGACCAGTCCTACTGCATCCTGATGACCGAAAACCGTCTCAGCGACCTGACCCGCCGCCGTATGCAGGTAATGGTCGACACCACCGACGGCTTTGTGATTGCCGAAGAGGACATGAAACTGCGCGGACCCGGCGACCTGGAGGGAACAGCGCAAAGCGGCATGCCCTTTGACCTGAAGATTGCCCACCTCGTGAAGGACCGCGAACTGATGGAGGTCGCCCGACAGGCTGCTGCCGATGTACTGCTGGCCGACCCGGCCGAAAACCTCCCCCAACATCAGACCATGTGGCAACATCTTCAACGGCTGAAGAAAACGCGAATCAACTTTTCGGCCATATCCTGACTCCCACTGGGAGCGCAGGCAAAGACCTGCTGTACGCATCACTGTGAAGGAGTCAACCCCAACAACCCGAGTTACGCATATTGTGACAATGAAAAGCAACACAAACACTGCCCTGCAATTCATCAGGAACTGGACACTCCCCATCTCTATTCTCACCGGTATGCTGGCTTACCTGCTCTATGCCAACTGCCCGTTGTTCGACGCCACACGGCCCTGGGCAGAACCCACCGTAGCCATCGTACAGCCCGTACTCATCTTTTCCATGCTCTTCCTGTCGTTCTGCAAGATTGACTGCCGCACCCTTCGGTTTCGGCTCAGCCACCTGTGGCTCCTGCTCTTCCAGTGCGGCACCTTTGCCCTCATCTGTCTGGCCATCCATTTCTGCCATCCGTCCGAAGGGGTGAGCGTAGCCCTGCAGGGAGCCTTGCTGTGCCTCATCTGCCCCACAGCCACAGCGGCAACCGTAGTGACGCAAAAGCTCAAGGGCGATGCAGCCGATGTCACCATGTACACCCTACTCATCAATCTCGCCGTGTCAGTGCTGGTACCCTTGTTCGTACCGCTCATCCGCGAGCAACACGACATGCAGTTCTGGCAAGCCTTCCAGTGCATCCTTGCCAAGGTCTTCCCGCTGCTGATCTGTCCGTTGCTGGCAGCCCAAGTGGTACGTTTCGCCCTTCCTGCCCTCCACCGCAAGCTGCTATCCTTTCCCGGACTTGCATTCTACTTGTGGGCCGTTTCGCTGAGCATCGCCATCGCCGTGACCACGCGCAGCATTGTCCACCCGACCCATCCACCCATCGAATTGGGCGGCATAGCACTGGCCTCGCTGCTTTGCTGCATACTGCAATTTTGGTTGGGCCACACCATAGGGCGGCATTGCAACCGTCTGGTCAGCACCAGTCAGGCATTGGGGCAGAAGAACACCGTGTTTGCCATTTGGATGGGCTACACCTTCCTGAATCCTGTAACCTCATTGGCCGGCGGTTTCTACAGCATTTGGCATAACCTCTACAACACCTGGCAACTTCGGCAACAGCGCAAGCAAGAGCTGGACATGGAGCGGTAGAAAGTGCCCCCTTATATACGCTTTTTTAAAGCCGCAAAAATCCTTCAACCCTTCAGCCAACCCTTCATTTTCGTTGATACTCAAAGGGAAAATGGCTGAAGGGTTTGTGTTTCAAACCCTTCAGCCCCTTCAGCCAACCCTTCAGCCTGACACGAAGCTGATAGGTGGCGACGGTGCACTGGGAGAGCAGGCATCCTGCCTGCTGTGGCCAAGCCAATTTCAAGTGATGCAGCACTGGGAGAGCAGGCATCCTGCCTGCTGTGGTCAAGCCAATTTCAAGCGATGCAGCACTGGGGGAGCAGGCATCCTGCCTGCTTAAACGTCAATAGGTAGATATTACACTTGCCTGAACGACAATATGTAGATATTCTACCTACCTGAACGATAATAAACAGGATTCCTGCCTGTTCTCTCTGTCGTTAGTACTACAATTCGCTGGAATAAGCTCAGCTGTTATACGCAGAAAGCCCGAATCCCGGTTTTACAGGGCCATCCACGACAAGGCCGAGGGCAGAAAGAACGGAGGCTGGGCCAGACGTGACAACTCGGCGGATTGTTGCGCCAAAGCCCGGACTTGTAGGTCATGAATCGGGAGGGTACGACAGAAGTGTGGACGCTGAAGGCTACCTGCTCAGGCTGAAACTTCCTGAAGGGTTTGACAACAAAACCCTTCAGCCATTTTCCTTCTGAGTATCAACGATAATGAAGGGTCGGCTGAAGGGTTGAAGGATTTTTACAAGAGTAAAATACGCTCAACGAGCAAAAAACAGGCAAGCACAGAACCGTTAAAGTCAATTCAGATTTTCAGACCTATATCCGCAAGTGCTACACAGCTCTCAATGTCGGTGACATAAATCAACCCTGTTTCCTCTCCAATCGGGGAACAGTAATGACTACCCAACGCCTCAATGTGCGACTGAAAGAGATTAAGAAGCGTTACAACCTCAAAATTGAGAACTTTTCCTGTCATTCACTTCGCAAGACATTTGGCAGGAAAGTATTTGAGAGCAGTGGAGAGAACGCACAGATGGCATTAGTGAAGCTGTCAGAGCTTTTTAATCACTCCAATGTAGCAATCACAAAAATATACCTCGGCATACGTCAAGATGAACTAATGGAAGCCTACGATTTATTGGATTTTTAGAATAGTATTGTAAATATCTACAGAAACAGAGCGTTACTTTCACAGAAAATTGCTAACATTGCGGTCGCAACCCCTTCAAGGGGTTAGCGGACATAATTTAGGAAACGTTTTCGCATCGTTCCACTCAGTGAAACTTCGACAACTTCAATGAAATACGGAATGGTGGTGAAAGTACGCTCTCTTTGGCTTGTAATGTCATATCCCATGATATACGGTCAAAGTGGAGCTATCGTCACTTGCCACGTATTTCATGGGAGTCGAAGCCCACACTGAGGTTGGTGAGTGAGAAGTAGCTCCGCTTTCTTATTTTGTTCAGGATAAATCACCATTAAACGCGCCCACAGAGCTACTAAGCGCATGAAACGCTTATGGCTTTAGTTATATGCTCTGAATGTGGACAGAAAGTTAGCGACAAAGCGAAAGTATGTCCGCAATGTGGTGCGCCTATTGAAGTTACCGTCTCTGACGAATTTGGCACATTACACATCGAATGGGAGGGAAAATGGATGTTAGCCGATACATCTGTTGACCTTTACGTAAACAATCAGCTTGTTGGTAAGTATTCGTTCAAAAACGGTTTTTCGGTCGATGTTCCTATCCCATCGGCTACCACTGAAATAACCGTAAAATGTGGTTTTAGAACTGCCGAACATACTTTTACCTTTGAGCCTCATCAAGATTACACCCTGTCGCTTGCATATTCGAGATTTACAGGTGGTTTCGGTTTTAAACCTATGACGAGGATGGCATAAGCGTATCCGCGATGCTAGTATCTAAACATCAAAATAAATCGCTCAAGCTTTTATTCTTGAGCGATATTTTTTTGGATGGCAATGTAACCTCTGACCATCTCTCAACCCTAATGGGGATAATCGTGTTCCTGTTTCCCCTCATCGGCATGATATATGCTCTATATGTAAAAAAGGATAAACCTGCCGTATTCCCTACCGCAATGATTGTTGCTGTATGTGGCTTTTTATTAGGTATGGTGTTCATGCTAATAGCAGGTGGTTTCCCATTCTACATGACATTCTTCGGTTCGCTCGGTTGAGGTGGTATAATCGGAATACTGTTTATGATTCAATTCCTTTGCGGAGTTGAGATACTCTAACTCTAATAACTTCAATCGTATGAAAACAATCATCACCGCAATGCTCGCAGTATTGACTTTTACTTGCTGC